>DAIOVK010000287.1:0-4619 GCA_036759045.1 Kapaibacterium sp. (SeqCode)
ATGTCATCTTCATTTAAATAAAGCATTTGATTTATTTTGGGGTTCGGAATGACATCTTTGCTTGTCATTCTGACGAATGTCAGAATCCATCTTAAAAATAGTTTTTATAGCTCAGTAATCATACGTTATTAGTTATTGGTATTTTTACTAATAACTTAAAAGTAAGGCAGGTACTGACATTGATTTACTTTAATTTTCTTTTTAGTTTATCAATTATATTTATTTTTAATACAACGTACAGAAAATCCATAAGATTGCCTTTCTAAGTTCCTCATTACAGAATTAGTAGAACTACTAAAAATAAAATAACTTGAAACACCAGGTTCTGTTTGAGTTGAAGTCCAATATCTTCCTGCATAATAAAGTCGTGAAGAACCAGCACTATTCAATAAACCACCTGGAATAGCAGAAAATTGGGACTGGTTGGTTGCTCCAGAATTTGGTGGTTCCCATAAACCAGTAACATCTTCTCTATTACCGGTGCTTTTAAGTTTTCCTCCAGCTTCTTTATATCCTCCTAAATAAGAAATTAGCTCATTCCAATCGGACTCACTTGGGACATGCCAGCCGAATGGGGCTAATCCACGAGGGTCGTTAACTGCATACCAATTATATAATTTCCCAAATATTTCGCCTATCATCTGATTGTTGTTATAATAACACCATGCTCCAGTAGTGAGACTATGAAATTCTGATGGGTCGGTAACTTCAGGGATTGTATCTCCATTTTGATAACAACTAACATCAAGATTTTTTTTCATCCAGATTTGATTCCCAATTTTTACTTCTTTATATTGCTCACCTTGAGAAGATAACAAATCCGGTTCATTAGTTGATTCTTTTGAACAAGAATAAAAGATTCCAATCAGAACTACTGCTAGAATAAATGATTTTTTCATTTTTTCACCTATTAAATTTACTTTGTATTCAATTTATGTTATTTATTATGTTTATTCAGATAAAAAATTTGACTAAATATCTTGTAAATTTCTAACTCAATTTTAAAAGGAATATTATTTTTTTAAATTGCAAATAGTTATGAATTATTAATATATCTTATATATATATTAAAAATTAATAAATTAAATTCAAAAATCAAAGAAAAAATTATATATTCAAAGAAAATATTTATAAATTTAGAACTTCAGACCCCACGAAGTTTGCAATTTTGCATCCTTGTCATTTCGTCACCACAGAATGAAGTAAGAACTTTATTTTAATGGAGATGACATAACTAAATACGTCATTCTGACGAATGTCAGAATCTATCTTAAAAATAGTTTTTATTGGTCATTAGTTATGAGTCATTAGTATTTTTACAAATATCCAAAAAGTAAGATGGATTCTGGCATACGCCAGAATGACAAGCAAAGATGTCATTGGTAAAAGAAGCGAGAAATCTCACAAGTAATTGTAAACACAGTGCTAGTAAAGATGTCCTACATCTTCGAGATGTAGGACATCTGAGTTTTAAATACTCTTTCCCTAGTTCAACTTGGGAAAGAGATGCACGTTTTTAATCTTTATTTTGGCAAACTTCCATTAAAACGCTGTTTGTCGATTTGGGATGCAGGAATGCGATTTGCATATCGTGAGCGCCTTTTCTGGCAGTTTTATCAATAAGTTGAATACCTTCATTGCTTAAGCGAACAAGTTCTGCGTTTGTGTCGTCAGATTCGAAAGCGATATGATGAATACCTTCTCCTTTTTTCTCAATAAATTTTGCAATTGGAGAATCTTCTGCCGTTGGGCAGGTAAGTTCAATTAAAACATCACCCACTTTGAAAGAGCCAACGTTAAGTTTTTGGTCTTCTACAAATTCTCTGTGAACATCTTCAAATTTAAATATTTTTTTGAATAATTCAATGCTGCTATCTAAATCTTTTACAGCGATTCCAATATGATTAATTGCTTTTATCATTATTTTTTCCTTTAATATGTTTTTATATATATAAATTGCCTGTTAAGCAAATTCGATTTTTCTTGTGGTTAAAATATCATTAGCTTTAATTTTTTCAATTTTAGATTCTGGAACGGTTACAACATTTAAAGTATTACCAATTCCATCAAATATTTCCAATGTGTAACCTGGTTCGTTTATTTTTTCATTTTGGCAGTGTATATCAATAATAGTAGCAATATCACCTTTTTTTATATGATGTTCATTAATATCTTGATTAAAAACTACTTCAGAATATAATTTATATTTCATAGTATTAATTACTATCTTTTCCATTCAATATGACCATTGATATTATATTTTTCATAAACCTTTAGTATTTCTTCGCAGAAGTTTTGTGTATTTTCATCTTTAATTTGAATAGCTACTTTCCACATACGAATTAACATTTTTTTACCACTTTCTGTTTGATTATATGTCTTTTTTCTAAAATTGCATACTGAACAAAGAGTTTGTCCATTGTCTAATGTTGCTTTCCCACCTTTGTCTTTTGGTAAAATATGGTCAATTTGCAACTCATATCCTTCATTGAGACCTCTTCCACAAATTACACATCTATTTCCATCACGTTCCAATACCTGCTTTTTAATTTCAGGTGTGAAATCCTCAAGACTTTTATTAGTTACAAAGTCCGGGTCATATTTATAAACTCCTTTTTTTACCTTTATTAGAAATCCCTGCTGATGTAGTTGTCTTATAGCACGCCAAGGGTCTCTTGGTTTCTTGTTGAATAATTTCTTATACTTATTTTCAACCCAATCAACTACAGGACCGTGAGGCATTTCTTCATTTGGGTGATTCTTAAAAAATTCAACAACTAAATCATTTATACTTTTTTCTTTCTTCATATAAAACCTATATTAACATTCCAACTTTATTCATTAACCTTTGTTTTGCCAAATCGCAATACATATCATCAATTTCAATGCCAACACCATATCGATTAGTATTATTTGCAACAATTAAAGTAGTTCCACTTCCAGCAAAAGGGTCAAAAACTGTGTCGTCCACAAAACTAAAGAGTTTTATACATCTATACGGTAATTCAATAGGGAAAGGTGCAGGATGACCAATTCTTTTTTTACTTTCTCCGTTAAAAGTCCATAAGCCGTTAGTCCATTCCATAAATTCTTCTTTTTTAATGTCAGATATTTTGCTGCCGTTTGTTTTTTTCCAATCTTCTTTATAGAGAACAACAATGAGTTCAACCGGAGCTATTACATAAGGGGCAGAAGCAGAAAGCCAAGAGCCCCAAGCTGTTCTTCTGGATATATTGCCTTCATTCCAAATTATTGTAGAATGATATTTCCAGCCGACTTCTTGAGCAATTTTTGTAATATCAGCACCAACACTTTTTTGTCCGCCTTTATTTTTATCCAAAGGAATATTTAAGCAAAATCGAGCTTGATTTTTACTCCATTTAAAACAATTACTTATCCATTTTTTTGTAAATTCAAGGTATTCGATATATGTTAAATCGTCTTTATGTGAATTATACTTAATATCAACATTATATGGAGGTGATGTAATTATTAAATCAGCAAATTCTTCTAAGAAAGTCGAAGAATTGCAAGTATCACCTTTATATAAAGTTAATTTATCGTTTTTATAAATAACATTAGATAAAGTTTCATTTTCAATATGTTTTTCTATGCTCATATTTATTCAAAGAAATATTTTAAATTTCCATTAATCCAATCATAAACATCATTACCAAGGAAATCTAGGAAATCCTTAAATTTCTCTTCTGTATATTCTCTTTCAATTTCTTCACAATACTCTTCGAATACTTCCTTAATTACTTCAACATGTAAATAACATTCTTCCATTTTATACCTCATATAATTTGAATAAATACTGGAATAAATTCTTTCATCTATGTTTATTCCTTATTTTCTATAAAATACAAAATACCTTTTATTTGATTACAAAATCAACTAAAATTCAAAAGCTAAAATAATAAAAATTTGTTGAATAAACATATCTTTAAATTATAAAGATATTTACTTTCCTGCTTAATACTTCTTCAAGCATTTGCTTCCTGCGGTTTGCTCCCCAAAGTTCAATATCTGGAACTTCTTCAATATTTTTTGGAATTAAGCCGATTTTTATAGCAGAATTATTAAAATGCACTTCTATATCGCTGACTGTTTGCATTTTCCTTCTGTCAATTCCTTCAGCAATTCGCAGCAAACTTGCAAGGACTTTAACAACGTTTTGCTTTTCTGGAGATAGAACCTGGAAATTATCGTGTTTCTTTTTAGGATGGCTTTTGCGGTGGTAACGGGCAATATTTGCCATAACTTCGATTTCGCTTTGAGTGAAACCGGGCATTATGCAGTTTGCTATTATATAATAGCTGTGTTTGTGGTGCTGGTCGTGGGAAATGTGGTAGCCAACGTCGTGGAGCATTGAAGTTGCTTCAAGAAGCTCACGCTCTTTATTGGTTAATTTATGGAGTGGTTGTAATTCATCGAATAGCTTTAAAGAAATTGCTTTTACAAATTCAGAATGCTCCATATCAACGCAAAATTGTTGGCATAGTCCATAAATCGTTGAATTGCGAAGATGGTCTAAATGCTTGTAATGCTCTATAGCTTCAGCTTTTTGAACAGTATCGAAAACAATTCCTTCGCGTAAGCCATAAGAAGAAATAACA
>DAIOVK010000288.1:0-4595 GCA_036759045.1 Kapaibacterium sp. (SeqCode)
TTTCTGAATAAAGAGAAAAAATATGCTAATTATAGTTTATCTCCTTGATATTGCTCCAGATATTAAATGTAAAAAAGCCCCCTGCCCCTCTCAAGAGGGGGAATAAGAAAAGTGGTTTAAAAAATATTTCAACATTACACTTTTTAATTTCTCAAAAGAGGTATTGCGTAAGGTGAATTCTTAAATTTTGCTTTAAATTTTTACTTGATGAATTAAAAGATAAAGCATAGCGTATGTGAAAATTGCTTTTCCCAAATCCAACTTGGGAAGGAGAATTACAATATTTATTCTTAATTTATGAATAATGCAGGTGAAATTATATATAAGAAAATTTCTAATTCTCAATACTTAATGTATAACCGCCATCAACAATTAAATACTGACCTGTTATGTAATCATTGCAGTTAGCAAAAAAGTATGCTGCTTCACAAATATCCTCCGGCTTTGCTAAACGTCTGGCTGGAATTCTTTCAGTCGAAATTATTGATTTATCGGCTTCTGTTCGCTCTTCAGGAAAATCAATTGAGCCGGGGCAGATGCAATTAACTAATACATTTGGAGCTAATTCTTTTGCAAGTGCTTTCGTTAGCCGTATCACTCCAGCTTTTGATACATTATAAGCCAAACGTCCGTTCCATGCACCAAAAGCCCCTACTGATGCTATGTTTATTATTCTTCCATGCCCTTTTTGTATCTTTATAAACTCTTTTGAACATAAGTACTGGGCTTTTAAGTTGACTCCCAACACTTCGTCCCACATCATTTCATCTAAATTTTCTAATGCTGTCTTTCCGGGAAAAATCCCGGCATTATTAATTAATAAATCTGGTATAATTTCTTTTGATTTGAGAGTTTGGAAAAGTACTTCGATTTCTTTGGAATTCAGCAAATCAGCTTGATAAAGATAAGCATTTACTCCAAAAGAAAGCACTTGCTCTGCCGCCTCCTCTGCTTTTTGTTTCGATTGGTTATAATGCAAAACAATATCCCAGCCCTTTTGAGCAAAGCTAATTGCAAGTGCTTTTCCTAATCTTACCCCGCTTCCTGTTATAAGTGCAATTGACATTCTTTTCTAATGATAAATGATAAATGATAAATGATAAGTGATAAATGATAAGTGATAAGTGATAAGTGATAAATGGTGTTTTCCTAAATAACGTTTACTTTTTGTAACAAAAATATGTAAAAATTATAAATATGACAAAAGAAAAATGTAAAGTCAAAACTCCAGACTTTTTATCGAAAATAAAGAAGTAAGGAAAATTGTCTCGTAAATAATATTCGCAGTTAACAAATATCATTCTATTAGTTATTGGTCATTGGTTTGTAACTACTACTGACCAATGACTAATAACTAATGACTAATGACTTAATGAAAATACTCTTATCAATATTTAACTTATCAGTATAAAATATTCGAAATAACAAACTACGAAGTATCAGGAGTTCCGACATTAAGTTGAGTGTGCTATTAACTATCAGAGCTACTATCAAATCGATTGATTGTAAAATAAAAGGTACTTCCTTCGTTTGAATTGCTTTTAGCCCAGATTTTACCACCGTTCCGGGCTACAAACTCTTTAGTTAGTATAAGTCCCAGACCAGACCCATCTTCACCTTTGGTGCCAGTTCTTTGTAATTTTTTATCAATTTTGAACAAATGTGGAATAAAATCGCTGCTAATACCAATACCGGAATCTTTCACAGAAATCACGTATTTATTTGGTTCTTCATCGTAAAAATCGCAGTTAATAATTATTTTACCACCTTCATAAGAGAACTTAATTGCATTAGAAATTAAATTTCTCATTATCGTTTCAAACATATTAGAATCAGCAAAGATAAATAATTCCGGAGCAATATTGGTTTCAATAGAAATATTCTTATCTTTAGCCAATTGGTCAAAGTATTGAAAGACATCTTTTATTGTTTCTAGCAGATTGATTTCTTTAGGAATATATTTAATTTGGTCTTGCTGCACAAAAGACCATTCGAGAAGATTTTCAAGAAGTTTATACAATTTATCAGCAGATATATATATGGTTCTTGAAATTTCATTAAGTTCGCTAATAGTAATATTATTTATTTCTTCAGTCAAAAGCTTTGTCAGTTGTAAAAAACCTGTAATAGGGCTTCTTAAGTCGTGAGCAATAATACTGAAGAATTTGTCCTTAGCTTTCAAACTTTCTTTTAGCATTTTTTCAGATTCGCTTAGCTCCTCGTTTAATTTCATAATATTCTGAGAATTTTCTTCGAGAATCCGTTTAGAAAGGAAAAGGTCTTCGTAAAGTTTTTCTCTTTCGTTTTCGTCTTTTTTCCTTTCAGTAATATCTTCAGAAAAAACAATAACAGAATCCGGCATTCCAATTTCGTTATAGATAGACACCTTAATTGTATGGGTTATGATTGTACCTTTTGAAATCGAATCAATAACTTGCTCTTTGATTTCGACAGGTTCAGTTTGCTTAAAAACTTCTAAATCTTTTTGCCTGAAGAAGTCAGCTTGCTCTTTTTTAAAGAAGTCATAATCGGTTTTTCCAATGGCTTCGCTTTTTGAAACTCCGAAAATCTTTTCAGCAGCTTTATTCCAAATTTTGAAAACACCTGTTTTAGCATCTTTTACTGTTAGAGAAATTGGAATATTTTCAATTATTTGTTCTAAAAATTGTTGGTAGTGTTTAATTTCAATTTCTGTATTTTTTTTCAGGGTTATATCAGAAAAAACAGCAATATAGCCACAAGTAACATTAATAGTATTATAAACCGGAGCGCCACTTAACAATACCCAAATTGAATTGCCATCTTTTTTCTTTAATTTGATTTCATAATTATCTGAAAAATTATATAATTTGTTCTTATTTTTAACAAAATCAATGTCGTTTTGAGAGAACAGAATTTCATATCCATTTTTTCCAATTAATTCTTCAATGGAGTAACCCAAGATTTCAGAAGCATGATAATTTACAAATTGAATTTTATAATCTATATCAGTTCTAATTAGCCCGTCGTTCATTGTTTCAACAAGCAAGCGGTAATTTCTTTCACTTTCTTCTAATTGTAATTTATCTTGTTTAATCTCTGTAATATCTTTAATAGATGCAATAACAAGCATCCCTTTTTCTATATGTCCAGTATATAAAGAAATATCACCAGTAAAAGAAGAACCGTCTTTTCTACGAAAAGTCTGCTCACCTCTTGCACCGCCTTTTATGTGATGATATATAAGATTATTAAAAAATTGTTTTACTATAGATTTATGCAGTGATTCATTTTCATTAATTAGAATTAAAATATTTTTGTATATAACTTCATCTAATTTATATTGAAATAACGTTTCTGCTGCTTTATTGAAAAGAATGATATCTCCTTCTTCATTTGTTTGAATAATCGCATCAATTGATGATTCATAAATTAATCTAATTTTTTCGTCTCTTTCACGAATAGAATTCAACAGATGAATTCTTTCGCTAATATCACGAAAAAATAGCATAACTGCAGGTTTGCCAGAATATTGTATAGATTTTACAATACATTCTAACCAAATTTTATCTCCATTATTCCTAATAAATCTTTCTTCTAATAAATGAGCTGAAACCCCTAAATCTTTTAGTTTTGATACCAACTTTTTGACTATTTTTACTGAATCCTTATGAATAATATCAATAAATGATTGTCCTATAATAGTTTCATTGCTGCTTAATCCTATTAAATCTAATGCTAATTGATTTGTGTACAGGATTTCAAAAGTACTTAGAATAACTATACCAAAAGGAGCCGAATCAACTAAATTTCTATAATTTTCTTCGCTTTCTTTTAATAGTGTATTAAATAATTTCTTTTCAGTTATATCTTCAAAAGCTAAGAAATTATATTCCTCATCATTTAATTTCGTATGATGTAAATATAGTGAAACATATTTAGTTTGTTCGTTAGAATTATTGAATACGATTTCTAAACCTTTTACTTGTTTTGTTCGTTTATAGCTTTCAGCGATTTTTAAACTTGTATCTTTTGAAATAATTGTGTTGGAGGTGGTGCTTCCAATAATCTGCTTATCTTTAATATCATTTACTTGTAAAAATGCTTCATTAACATCAACAATGGTTCCATTCTTAGCATTTATAATTATAAATGGCATAGGAGTATTCTGAAAAAAAGCTTCGTATTTTTGGAGATAGTTTACCTTATTTTCTAAATCTTTAATTCTTTTTAGTAAATCTTTCATATTTAAATTCGTACTATCGGAGTTTTCTTCTGACTTATTCATAAAATTCAATCTGAATATTTTAATAAATTTTCATTTCATTTTCATAAAATATAAACAAATAAATTATAATTTTTTTTCAAGAAAAACAAATTTTATTTTTTAATTAAAAAGTTAAATGATTAAAGATTTAGTTTGGTTTATTCATTAGAATAGTAAAAGAATAACCTTTTTAATGATTTGTGAGATTCACTGCTGATCTAGTGTAGTAATTCAATGAAAAACTGGTTATAATTTCTTGTCATTTCGAACCCCAGAATGAAGTAATAACTTTATTTTAAATGGAGATGACATCAGTTTACCCTGTCATTCCGAAACGAAGTGAGGAATC
>DAIOVK010000289.1:0-4595 GCA_036759045.1 Kapaibacterium sp. (SeqCode)
TTGGGTCGTTCCAATTTCCAGACTGCTTGCTGAAGAAAATACGTCTGAAAGCATAATCATTTCCCATTAGCCAGTCGCCAATAAAACCGTCATAGCTAAAATTGGCATCAGTTGAAAATGTATTTGTGCCTGTGTTAATCGTGAGCGTAGTAAAAGGATTCGCCCATATACCAGGTGTTTGTTCTTTTACCGGGCGCCATCGTCCAATTTTAGTAAATTCAATTTCATCGCCTGGAGCAACTAAATCTGCATCATTATAAGTGAAGTTCCACTTACCATTTATTGTAGTAGTTACGCTATCAATAGTCCAATATCTTCTTAAAAAGATAGCATTAGGATTTGAAGAAATCATCTTATGGGCGCCTGAAATTTGCTCTCCTTTACTTGTGCGGACTGCAATCCAACCAGCACTTCCACTTGCCCCTGCTTCAAAACTTGCTGGTGCATATAAATTAGTTGTTCCATTAATATCTAATGAACCGACAGGAAAACTATATGTATTTCCTGTTGCTACTCTTCTTTTCAGATAACCGGAATTTGGCGATGTCCGAATAAATCTATCGGAAGCAGCACCGGTAATTCTATTAGTGAGAGAACTTTCAATTACTAAATTAACTGGTCTTGCCCCCTGCTCTAGGGTAAATAGACCAGGACCGGTAAAGTTTAAAGTATTTTTTATTTTTACGTTTGATGTATCGTTTGCTACAGAATTTGAATCAATAGCAAAAATATTTCCTCCTAGTATGTTCAGGTTATGAAAAGATACTCCGATTCGGTTTTTTAGAACAATATATTTATTGTTTGAACCGGCAAAAGTAAAGATGCCTTCAAGCGGTCCAAATCTTGCATAATTTACATTATTATTAAAATTGATTGAATCAATAAGCATTGTTCCGTATAGTGAAATAGTTCTGTTACCACTTTGCAACTCACCTTGTCTGATGTAAATTGAATCTAATATCCTCAAGCCAGGTCCTCCAGCGCTATGGCTAATGAAAACAGAATTTGTCGGAGTAGAAGGATTATCTACAATTATTGCCTTAATGCTGTCTGGCATACCGTAGCCGGTATTTTGTGAACCATAGCTACTATTGAATAAATACCTGCTTACTCCAAAATTTCTTATTGATGTTTGGATGGCACCTCTTGTTGGGTCAGTTTCAGGAGCAATACCGTTAAGATGCTGAATACCTAATGTGCAGCTATCGGCAAGAGAAAATGAACTGCCTCCAATATAATTCAAATTGCCGTTTATTTGGAGGTAACCGGGAATTCCATTATACTTCTCAACGAAAACAGAGCGAATACGGGGAATAAATCCGTCCGGAACTGTTACTGTTTTTCCATTTCCTACTCTTACAATATCGTATTGTTCGTTAGGTATTCTGGTAGGAACATTTTGAGGTCCAGTATAACCATCCCAGGACCAGGTATTAACATTATTCCAGTTTCCATTATTATAGCTATAAAATGTAACGCCACTCGGAAATCCAATTACAAAATCACCAAAGTCGGTATTGTTCAATGAACTTGATGTGGAGTCTGTCCTTGCAGGAGTATTTATTTCTACCCAGCTGCCACTTCCATCGCAGGCGTCCGGTGGGTCTGGGCAAGGTGGAGTGTACATCCTTTGCTCAAAGAATAAGGGACTAACGCTATTTCGTATATCGCCCGGATTTAAAAACTGAAGTTTTAATGAATAATTTCTGCCGGCTGCCAATCTGAAACTATCATCTTTGGGGAAAATATTCCAATAGCTCTGAACGTTGGTTGAAGTATCAACTCCAGCATCTAATATATCCGGATGGTTGAAATTGTGATTGATTATTCCAAGCAAGCCGGGAGTATTGTCATTTCCAAGTGTAGAAAATGTTGCCGGTCTGAAGAAATCTATGCTGTCTGCTCCGATTGGGAAAAATACATTTTGTATTCCAGAGCCAATATACCTGTATAATCTGCCGTGAATATGTCCTTTGCCATTTCGTAGAATTTGAGGATTGCTCACTCCATCTATCGGACTTATTTCAACATACTTGTCTTCTTCTACTGGTGCTGTTATATAAGCTAAATTATCAGTAGAAAATTCCAGTGTATTTCTTATTAATAAATTTGAATTACCTGTATCGGATAGAAAAACTTGTCCGCCAGGTTTATCAATTCGCAGGTTATAAAGTTCAAGAACATCGTCATTACTCAAAAGGTGTTGGCCATTAGTGCCATTCAATACAATTTGCCATGGAGAAGAAGTAGCCACTGTGGGAACTGCTGAAAATGTGCCGTAATTAGAAAGATTTCCACCAAGATAAACTGTATTGCCGCTTAGATTGAACAAATGATTAAAATCGTTGCACCAGTTTCCTTTTATATTAAATACTTCTTCCGTTATTTGAGTAGTGGCAGTGCGACTTGGGTCATTAGCGAAATGAAGTGAATAGACTGGAAGATTGCCACCGATTTTTATTAATGTTCCGTCTGGGGTTAATGTAGTATCCCCACATTGCAAAATACCACCTTCCATTCCTATTCCACCCTGAGCGTTAACACGATAGTCAAATTGCATTGGTGTAGTGCCGGCTGCATTTGCAATAATTATTCTTCCGTTTGTCATACTGAACGAAGAACCAGCATTGCTCAAATCGAAACCGATTTGCTCAGTATTACCTTCTGTATTTACCTTTACCTCACCGTTAGTTAAAGTAAAATCCATAATTGAATTACTTAATGCCCTGCTTAGACCACCTGCGACCCTTAGTTCTCCGCTGCTAATTGATAATGACGTTCCGGTTTTATAAAGCAGATGTTCGTTTGCTTCATCACCAATAATCAAATCACCACCATCTATGTTAATTGAAGTATTCATATTGGTAGTTAGCCCGGCTTGACTTATTATTGAACCATCTCGGCTGTCTATTCCGGAATTTGTTCCCATTTCATTTGTTTCATTTGCGGTTGAAAGAGTAAAAACTTTATCAATTTCATTTAAAAATATTCCGGACCAAAAATTAAATTTGAAGCTTTGAGCATTATCAACAGCATCATAATACTTTTCAGATAATATTGATAAAGTATCGCTGAGCCCTCCTTCCTTGGCAAGGACAAGATTACCGGGCTGCCCCCATTCGCCTGTTCCTGTAATGTATGAATGTCCAATTCCAATAAATTTTAGCGTTGTGCTGTTTGAAAGGTCATTTCTTAATACCATTGGTGCTGAAGTTTGATTCGTTAAACTTCCTTTTATTTTTAAAGTATCTGCCCTTCCGCCCGGAGTTAAGCCGGTTACCAAACCATCTTCATCTAAAAACATTTGACGAACAGTCAATGATTTTGCAAGAGGAGTTGCTCCGAAAATTAGCTGTCCCTGCCCTCCAACCGGATTAGTTCCACCTATGCGTATAGAATCCAATGATATATTAATTGAATCTTTAAAAGTTATGATATGTCCGTCAATGTTTACTGTGTCATCTTCAAAAAGCATACCGGGGAAGTATGAAGCAGCGGGTCCAGTATGTTTTGCGTCAGGGTCATTTGACCAGTTGAATTTGTTATTCCATTCTCCGGTATTTATGCTATAAAATACTCTGCCGGGAAAATAAATAAGTGGCTCGCCAGCAGTGTAATCTCCATTTATTCCGGAATTATCATTTTTTATGGTGATTATAAGAGAATCTGCTCCAGGAACCTTTGCCAATGGATTATTACCAAGATTGATTTCCCAACCGCCGGGAGTTTTGTGCCTGCCCGGGATATATCTTTGTAATTCTCCGCTTATGTTTGAGTCGTAATATCTCATTTTTAATGAGTCAATTGTTACAGTGCCGTTAAATCCACTTGAAGAAAATGACCAGAATATGTTTAATGCCTTGTCTGTTAAACGGGCTGGATGCTTGAAATTTCGTAAGCCAATAGAAACCGTAGGAGTTGAGGCGCTGCCTGCAGTAAAAGCTAAATCAGCAGGATGATACTGCCCATCGGTGCCAAGGGGAAAAGTGAAGCTTCGTTTTCCATTAGCTGGAACTGAACCAAAAAGTTTTGTTATATTATATGTGTTATATAAAGAATCATTAATATTGGAAAACTCAATCATTCTGTTTTGACTAAAAGAACCAGCTCCGGGTGTTAAATTACTCCCACTGTTTAATGTAATAGTTTTTGAACTATCAATGAAAAAAATATTATTTGTTTCGAGAGCAAAAGTATCTTTAACTGTGATATTTGTTTTACAATAAACTTTTTCTGTAGTATATTGTTTGTTAATTTTTAACTTATTTAAAGTAATTGGGTAATCTCCCCGAACGGTATCTTTATCAAAGCCGGAAATAATTACAGTGCTGGTTTGGGCGTTAAAGCCATTTGAAACATTATTGATTAAATCTCCGTTAATTCCAATAGTATAGTTGCCTGCATTGAAAGTGCCGTTTGAAACCTGTAAAAAGTCGTTTGTATTAATATTTTTTGAAAGAGTAACGGCATCATCCGCTCTGTTTGTATTTATATTTAACGAAGAGAAATAATTAGGCAAACCGGTTCCTGTAGTTTGAGTTAAGGCAGCATAATTTGGATTAACAATTTTTACGGAATAATCTTCAACTTCGCCA
>DAIOVK010000290.1:0-4580 GCA_036759045.1 Kapaibacterium sp. (SeqCode)
AAAGTTATTATTAAAAATCTTAAACCTTATTTCAATAATTAACCTTAGTAGAAAAGAATTGCGCAGTTGGAGCCAAACCTTATTAGCTTATTGATTATTTAATGTTTTTTGATAAAATTTTATAAATTTTTCATATTCTTCGCTAAATGTGTGCATTCTATGATGTTCCCGCTGGTTTAAAATATATTTACATACTTTATTTAAGTGTGATTTTGAAACAGAAAATGCTGAACAGGAGATTTGCCATTGGAAATTATTTCCACATAGATGATTTTCATTAATAAATTTTTGTGAACTATTTGAAATTATTGATGCTAATTTCTGCTCACTTATTTCAGGAGAACGTGAAACAAGAAAATGCAAATGCTCCGGATTCGCATAAATCGCATACATTTTGCAATTATTATTGTTAACAATACCAGTTATGTATTTTTCAATTCTCTCTCTATTCTCTTCTCTAATCAGTGCTTCACGATGGAGAGTTGTAAAAATAAAATGAGTATAAAGATTATTGTATTCTATTTTCATGTTTATTCAATATTATTTAAATAAGATACTAAGATTTTTAAGTAAAATAAGGTTTTTAAAAATATTTAGAAAATAAAAAAGGATGTTTCAATCCAAGGGAAATTATAAAATTATTCTGGTATAATTCTTTATAATAAACATCATTTTTACATATCGTAATTTCAAATGGGAAAAAATATTTAAAAAAATCAAAGTTGAATTTAACGCCATAGTTAAACATTCTATAACTATTACCAATGATAAACTTACTATTTAAAAAAAGTAACACTTTATTTACATAAGTTCTTGTGTAATTGTATTTTTTCTCAAAATATTCAACCTTATTTCGAATCTCGAATCCTAAATCAATATTACAACCAGCACCTAAGCCCGAAATTTGTTCTAAAAATTTAGAATTGTTATCGTCTCCAATATCAATAGTTACTCCTTCAAGGTAAGGACTGAGAATTAAATAAGGATTGTATTCACAGGGTTCATAAGGTAGCCCGATAAAATGGTCTTTTGCATACTTTCGCCTTTCATATAGAAAATCAGCATTTACTCTAAAATATGTTTCTTCTTTTAATAATGTTTTTAATGAATTATATTCATAACCCTTAAAACCCATTTGAAAGTGAATTAATTCTTCAAAAGTCGTATCTATTTTACTTCCATTTGATAACAATACAGTTGGAAATATGCCCTGATATGTTATTACTACAGCTTTGAATTTACTGTCCAATTTCCTATCTACGACTCTAAGTCCATAAGAAAAATCCACCAAACTGGCATAAATATTCTTAAAAAAGCCCATTCCACCAAAAATAGCAGCGTTTAATTCAATTTGAAAATCATATAAATCTGATTTTTGAAAATATAAATTAAGTTCATTAATTGGAAATTGGTCACTTTTTGTAAAAGGAGTAGGAGGATGACTAAAGATAGAATTAATATTTATGATTAAAAAGATAATTGTTAGTATTATTTTTGATTTCATTTTTTTCCCTTTCTGAATATCTCCGAAAGTTTATTACCTTAGTTTCCTCTTTGGTTTTAACCTGAAAATAATTGTATTCAATAAAAAATAGCTTTTTTATATGGAAGCAAAACAAATCACTCTTTTTATTTCAATTTACTAAATATTTATTTATCAACAAAAAATTTATCATCAATTTATTATAAATTTCAAACCCGCAAGAGATTGAATTATTGTAGAAAATGTATTTTTTACCAGTATTCTTTCTTTTTTTTCATGCTATCAACTTGTTGCTGGTATAACTGGAAAAGAAAAATAAGGTAATAAGGTTTATTGATTTTTAGTGCTTATTTGCTACTAAGGTTTTTTAATAAAAATAAGGTTTTTTATTTTTAAAGAAAACATTTTCGATAACAAAAGTTATTATTAAAAATCTTAAACCTTATTTCAATAATTAACCTTAGTAGAAAAATTCCGCAGTTGGAGCCAAACCTTATTAGCTTATTTCTCTTCATTCAGTCATAATCATTGGGAAATAATAGCATGACAAGAAATAGATGTCATGTGAACAACTTGTTGCTCGTTTGACTTGTATTATTTTACTTTCGTAAAGTTTCACGGATTTTTGCAAAAGTTTAAAACTCTTAATTAGATTTGGTGACGGCTATCCTTACTTTTGAAAAATGATTTTTCCAATTCTTTGAATGTGCTGCTTTAAATCTTCATTTGTAATTGTATTATAATCAACTAAATCAAAAATATATGGAAGTAATAATTCTTCTAAATTTACTTTTATTTCTAAAAGTTCATCAAAACTCAAATTCTCAGAAATAATTGCTAAATCAATATCAGAACCATTTTTAAAATTTCCCTTAGCCCTTGAACCGAATAAAATAATTTTAGTGATTTTATTATTTTCTTTAATTACAGAAATTATAGTGTTTAAATCGCTTATTTTTAAACCAAAATCTATTTTATCATCTTGTTTCATTTTCAATTTCATTCATTGTTTTTTCAAAATTTATAAACTCTTCAATATAAACATTAACTATTTGAAGAACTACTCTGTTTGCTGTATCCTGATTATATGTATGAGCTGTCAAATTTCGGGTCTCAATCATTTTTAGATATATCTTCCCATTTTGAATAATTCCAAATCTAAATGCTTCCCGAATTGCATCTCTTGACCCACGGATGTTAAAATTTCCTTGATATTCTAAGTAATCTTTCATCAGGTTCCATGATAATTCCTGAGTAATTTCAAATGCTTTTATTAACCCTTGCTTTTCCAAATCTGATAATTCCTTTTGTTTATATTCTTCAATGCCAGCTACTAATTGCTTTAAAGCTAAGCTATAATTTACTAATCTCTGCTTCCATCTTATATCTAAACTTAAATCTTCCATATATTATTACTTATATTTATTTAAAAAAGTAAAATTACTAATAAAATCAATTTTATGAAAAAAATCTTAAATACTATCGGCTTTCAGTTTTAAGATTTTAACGTCATTAGTTGTTTCCTAGTCATACGAGCAACAAGTTGTTCGCATGACTTTTATTTTTACTCTTTTCATGCTATCAACTTGTTGATAGTATGACTGGTATTCTTTCTTTTTTTGTCATGCGAACAACTTTCTGCTCGTATGACTTGTATTATCTTGTCATCTCCTACTCCAACAAATCTTTTCTTCTCAACTCCGTTTTCTTTAAGGATTGCTCCGCTCTCCATTTTTTTATATCACTGTGGTTGCCGTTTAAAAGAACATCTGGCACTTTCATTCCTCGGAAATTTGCTGGCTTGGTGTAAAATGGTGGTTCAAGCAAACTATCTTGAAAAGAATCATCAAGAGCAGATTCGGCATCGCTTAAAATTCCCGGAAGCAGCCGAACAATTGCATCAGTAAGGACAATAGCTGGCAATTCACCCCCACTTAATACGTAATCTCCAATTGAAATTTCTCGAGTAATCAATGTATCTCTTATTCTTTGGTCAACTCCTTTGTAATGCCCTGCTAATATAATTATATTTCTTTTTAGTGAAAGTTCATTAGCTATAGATTGGTTGAGAGTTTCGCCATCGGCAGACATATAAATGATTTCATCGTATTCCCGCTCTTCTTTCAACTTCTCAATACACTTAAAAACCGGCTTGCATTTGATTAACATTCCGGCACCGCCCCCAAAAGGAGTGTCGTCAATATGCCTAAATTTATCATCAGCATAGTCATGCAAATTGTGTTTGAAAATTGAAACAATACCTTTTTCCTGCCCAATTTTCAGTATGCTTGAATTCAGTGCCGAATCGAAAATATCTGGCACAGCAGCAATTAAATCTATTCTTATTAATTCGCTCATAAATCTTCAAGTCCTTCAAGCAATTCGACAACGATTTTCATTTTCTTTAAATCTATTGAAATAATTGTTTTGTCAATTACGGGCAGCATAATCTTTTGCTTTTTATTGCTTATTTCCCAAACGTCATTTGCAGGCAAGATTAAAACGTCAGTAACTTCACCGATGAATTTTCTTTGCTTCGTAAAAACATTGCAGCCAATTATATCTTCAACAAAATATTTTTCATTTTTATAATTTATAAAAGATTCATCAATGAAAATGCCCTTTTCTTTTAATGGAGCAACTTCCTCGTTGCTATTGATTTCTTTTAGTTTAATGAATGCCTGATTGTATTCATTAGTAAAGGATTGCAGGGTAAAATCCTGAGTAAAATTGAGTGAAAATCCAATTTTTATTGGAACTCCTTCCTGAATACTAATAATATCCTGTGGACAATCTACTAATTTGATTATTCCTTCGTAACCTCTTGTTCCTGCAATAGTACCGCAGTATTTTTCTGTAATTTTTTTCATTAGTATGATTTAATTAGTTGAGTATTGAAAGTATAATTTTCGTCAATGTGTAGTATCATTTATTTTCAATAAGTTCGACAATCCATATCTATTTGGCTTCTATTTATGTAATCAGTAGAACCTTTTTTATTTAAATAAGAATAAAATATTTTTATCCTGAAATCAAACTCACCTTTACTAGTGTAACAATTCTTAAGAAACCTTATTATATAATTTAAAAGGATCGT
>DAIOVK010000291.1:0-4576 GCA_036759045.1 Kapaibacterium sp. (SeqCode)
ATAGTAATGACTTGTGAGATTTCTCACTTCGCTTTGAAATGGCTGTCAAAAGTATAAAAATAATTTTGTTGAGCAATAGATTTAAATTTTAAATTTGAAAGATAACTATTTAAATATCATATAAAGCGATAAAAGTATGACTATATTGATGATTTACCCAAATTGAAATTTTGTTCATTTTTATGAAAAGCATTTAACAAAACTCTTCATAAAGTTATTGTATTCAAAGAAGATTAGTTAGATTTATTAATAAATTTATATTAAATATAATTGTTATTATGATAAATTTTAGCAAACACGCAATAATTCAAATGTTAGCAAGAGGTGCAAGCAAAGAAGAAGTAATAGAATGTATAAAAGAAGAAAAATTCGAACAGGCAAAAAATGAAAAATTCCAATGTAAAAGAACATTTGAATTTAAAGATATTTCACCAGTCAATAAACATTTTTATAATTATAAAACTGTAAATCCAATATTTGTAAATGATAATTCAGATATTATCGTTATAACTGTTAAAGTGTTTTATCACAATGAATAGGAATTGAAATGAAATTATTATATGATAAAGAAGTTGATGCTTTATATATTGAATTTAAGCAAATCATTGATGGTTCTGCTTCTACAGATGATTTAAGTGATTATATTTCTATAAATTATGATGTTGATGGTAAAATAGCTGGTATTGAGATTTTAGATGCTTCAAAATATTTTGATAATCTAAATGCAGAAGAACAATTTGAAAATGAATATAAAAAAAATGAATTAATATTTGCATAATAAAAGAACCATCAATAAAATCTAAAGACCAATTACTTGAATGCATTGTATATAATTGCATTTATGTGCGAGTTCACTTTAAAAACGATATTATGTCATTTCCGAGTAATCGGAAATCCACCCCCAGCTTGGTTTATAGATACCAATTTTAACGGGTATGACACTTTTTTTAAGGTGATTTATTATTCCTAATTATTACTATGAAAAAAATAAACATATATATATTTCTAATATTGATTTTACCTGTATTATTGAATTTAACTTCCTGCGTTCAAACTCCCAATCCAAGCGATGATAATGATTTGAAATCAAGCAAGAAAGCTGCCTACATCCTTTGCGAAGGATTGTGGAATATGGATAATTCTTCTTTGGCGAGATACGATTTTGAAACTTCATCAGTTACTAATAATTTCTTCACAAAAGTAAATACAAATTTAAGAATTGGTGATTTAGCTAACCACTTAGCAATAAAAAGCGATACTGGTTTTATCGCAGTTACAACAGCAAAGTCAATAGAAGCATTCAATTTGGAAACTGGAATTTCTGTTGGCAGAATAATAATTGAAGGGAATAGCGCCCCACGCAAAATCTGTATTATTAACGATACTCTTGCTGCTTTCACTGAACTTTACGAACACAAAATCAGATTCTTCAATCCCAAGACAATTAAACTATTGGATATAGAAATTGAAGTAGGTCCTGCTCCAGAAGGGATTGCTACTGACGGAAATTACTTATTTGTTGCAAATTCCGGCTACGGAGATTATCTTGCACAACGCCCAAAGGCGGGAACTGTTTCTGTTATTGATTTAAAAACGATGTCAGAAATTTACACTATTAATTCAGGAAAAAATACTGTTGATGTCGTTTACAATAAATCAATAAATAAAATCTTTGCTATTTATAATCATCTGCCATCTTTAAAAGATTCCATTGGTGGAATTGTTATGATTAATCCAAGCAATTTTCAAATTGAAAAGGAATGGAAAACTTCGGCGCGTTCACTTTGCTTTTCTGATGATGGACAAACTGCATATTTCATTGATAAACAAGGCGTATCAAAAATTAATACAAATACTTCTTCAAATGAAATAATTAATATAATTCAAAATCCAAATTTAAACGAAATATGGTATTCTCTTTCATATTACGGAAAAGACAATACTTTATGGGTGGGAAATGCCAGAAATTATCAAATCAATGGCGAAGTAATAATTTATAATTTAAATGATTCAACTATAATAAAAAAAAGATTTGAAGTAGGAATTAATCCAAATACTATTGTTTTTTATTAGATATCAAAAACAATTGATTTAAACGAATGGATAAAGAAATTGATAATATAATTCAAAAATTCATTGTTAAAACTTTGAATATTCTTTCACCTGAAGAAATAATTCTTTATGGATCATATGCTAAAGGTAATAATAAAGAAGATTCAGACATTGACATTGCTGTTATATTGAATACTTTTTATGGTGATTATCTTGATTATTCAGCTAAACTATTTAACATAAGCTATCAAATTGATTATAGAATTGAACCGGTTTTGCTAATAAATAACTATGATAAATCTGGATTTATTGAACATATTAAAAGTTATGGTAAACAAGTATATTGTTCAAAACAATAATTTATTTTTTACGTTCCTTTTCCCACAAAAAAGAATATTTTAATAAAGTGCCAATTAAACTGCTAAAACCAGCAAGAAAACCACGAAATCCATCAAGAAATCCACGCTGATAAATATATATTTTAAAAAAGGCAAAAAGTGGGTTAAGTATTAATTTTGATAAAGTTGCTTTTCTGCCATTATTAAAATATACATTTGCAGAGATTTCAGCATAATCAACTGTTTTTTGCAGGTGATGGCGTAAGTTCTTATAAGAATAATGAATTAAATCGCCTTTTAAAAATGTTGTTTTTCCATCAATCGTCAAAAAGTCATGTGGATTTAGTCCTTCCCAGTGTGGATGGCTGTTTCTTTTTACCAAACGGAGTTTTTTGTCTGGCTGCCAGCCATAATTCATTAGTTTTCCGAGATAGTGCGTCTTTCGATTGATGAAATATCCATCGTATTTGTCAGTTGTAATCGCCTCAAAAATATTTTTCCTTAATTCATCGCTCAGAACTTCATCTGCATCAAGGGAAAGAATCCATTTTTCTCTACATTTTTCAAGGGCAGAGTTCTTCTGCTCAATATGCCCTTTCCATTCCTCAGAAAACACTTTTGTATTATAGCTTTTTGCAATTTCAACAGTTTTGTCTTTTGAAAAAGAATCGACAATGATTATTTCGGCAGCTATATCTTTTATACTATTTAATGTGCGTTCAATATTTTCTTCTTCATTGTAAGTAATTATTGCAACTGATAAAGGCAGTTTTTCCATTTTCTTTATTTCTTTGATTTTAAATCAGTTTATATTTCATTTTTTTATGGAATTAGTTTACATAAATTAATAACTCCTTACCCCATAACGAAAATAAAGGAGTTAGGAGATTTGACTCGTAAAAAATAATTTCGCAAATTATCCAGAAATGATGTCATTCCGAACCCCCTTATAAAACAAGCACTTTATTTAAATGGAGATGACAGTAAAAGATGTCATTGGCAACCCACTGATAAATGAAGACGTTTATTTTAAATGGAAATGACATCAGTTTACCATGTCATTCCGAAACGAAGTGAGGAATCTCACAAGTCATTGATACCACATAGTTTGAGATTCTTCGCTCCGCTCAGAAAGACAAAACTGCAAAATAAAAAACTACTCAGGGTAAGCAGTTATGAATTTAGATATTTTTTTACATTAACAGAGTTTCAGTTAAAATTCATTTCGAAATTCTTAAAAGTGGAACACAAAAGATTAGTTAATCATCTTCAGTAGGTAATTTTGGTAGATTATTTAATAATCTTTTATACCTAACATAATCAAAAACTCTATTTTCTTGCGTCATATTGAATAGCTCAGAAAATAAACAATTTGCTAAATACTTTTTTGTTTCAATAGCACTATAGCCCATTTCCCTTAATCTCTTATATGTCAGTTTAGTTTCAGGTGGGTCATTATTAATAAATTGATATTTTAACGCTTTAAATATTTGATTTCTTACTTCTTTTCTATCTTCAGATATCAAAATAGTTCCATAATAATTTTAAAAAAATTTAATTATTTATTTTCAAATAATTCAGGTTATTCGCTTAAACCCAATAATGACTAATGACCTATAAAAACTATTTTTCAAGATAGATTCTGACATCCGCCAGAATGACGTTCATAGTGATGTCATAACTATTTAAATAAAGGTCTTCCTTTATCAGGGGGTTTGAAATGACACTATGATTTTGCATTATTAGTTAGCGGTTTGGTATCAAACTTATCATTAACAATTAATAATTAATAATTATCCTCGCTTCTCTTAAAACATCTTCAGTATTTAAAATAGTTTCCTTTTCGTAACTCTTTGCAAAACCAACGGGAACCTCTTTAGAGCCAACTCTTTTTACGGGAGCATCTAAATATTGAAATAGCTCTGATACAATGAAAGCAGCTATTTCACCTCCGAAACCGCCAGTCAATCTGTCTTCGTGGGCAATTAAAACGCGGTTTGTCTTTTTTACTGATTTAGCAACTGTTTCCTTGTCCCAAGGAATAAGGGAACGCAAATCAACTACTTCAACAGAAAAACCATCTTTTTCGAGTTCCTTAGCAGCAAGTAAACTCCAATGAACCGCGGTGCCATAGCTTATAATCGTTAAATCTTTTCCTTCGCGTCTTACTTTCGCTTTACCGATAG
>DAIOVK010000292.1:0-2807 GCA_036759045.1 Kapaibacterium sp. (SeqCode)
TTAATAGATATAGTATTGAAATATTTTGTAGCGATGTCATTGGCAAAGGAAATGAGGAATGATAAGAAATGTTTATCAGGTTTTCAATAAATTACTACACTAGCAAAGGTATAGAGTTCTGAAACCATAAACCATAAACCGAAAACCGAAAAGCCATTTTTCCTTTTACCACACTCTAAATCTTGCGCCGAGATTAAAACTTAAATTGTGAATTTTCCAGTTGCCATCGTCAATGATGTTAGAAAGGGAATGGTTGTAGTATGCTTCAGTGAAGAAGTTTAACCGGTAGTTAATAGGCATAGTAAAACCGATGCCGGCAAAAAGTCCAAGACGGATTTTATTCATAGAATTTAGATTTTTCACTGACTCAATTGTTAAGGAACGCGAACCATCGGCATAAGTAAAATCGCTTGGAGTAAGAATTGTTTGTTTGTAAGTAACAGCATTAGACAAAGAATAAGCAAAATTCAAACCACCGAGGAGATAAATGCTGGGATTTAGATAATATTCACATGCAAAATTCAAATTAAGGAACACTCCATCAAGAGAAATTACCCTTGCTTCCTGGAATGGTTTTAGTTCACCGGTTTCAGTGCGGACTTTTGAGATTGTACTATCAGGGCTTTCAATTGTGCCGCCGTAATTTTCAAGAGTTAATCTTGCTGATAGCATATAGGGACCTTTTAGTCTTCGCCCTAAATAAAGTCCTCCGAAACCACCCATACCGAAACCGTCAGAGAATTTTCCATAAGAAATCACGTTACCAGTCGAAGAAAATGAAGAAGAGTGCGAATTTGCAGATAGTTTCACTAAAGCGCCGGCATACCAGCCGGGGTCTGAAGCGCAGTCATCTACTATTCCATCATTTAGTTTGAAAACAAAGCTGTTAGATTGCAGATTATAAGAATAGCAAAGGGTAAAGATAGCTTTATTAAGAGCGATGTCCAATGCCTGAAATACAACTCTCCCGGACATATCATAAAACTGCGGGCTAACATTGAAAGTAGCTCTTGGAGAAGCTGCAGCGATATCCGGAATTTTCGCAGTCAAATAATCACTTTCTAAAACCTTAATAGACAAAATTCCGGTATCGTCAACTCTATCGTCCCAGAAAGTAAGTTCAGCGTAAGAACCAAAATTTTCACAGTTTGCAATAGGTGGTAAAGAATCAACCGCCGGCTCATAATCTACAAAGGATTGCCCAGCCATAGTTCCGTAAGCATCGTAAGCATCTTTTCCGAAGCCAAAACCGTAAGAATACATTCCAAATGGTAATGCTCCCTGAATAATATGTGTTCCAAAAGGTACTTCTATACAGGCAATTGAGTATCTGGATTTACCAAAAACGACAAATTTTGTTGAATCAACTGGCTTTCCATTAAGTAAAATAGTTCCGACAGAATTTGAAGGGGAAACAACGTTAATATAGTGCCTCCACTGACCATTTACAGGTGTGGCAAAACGGTAATGCTTTAAAAATTGCTGAGTAGGACTTACCATAATCATCATCGGGTCACCAATCGAATCTGAGTTTCTGAAACCCTGAGAATATTGAGCAACTAAAACCGGTTTATCTGCTGTAATTTGTATGTTACGGTTAGAAATATTTTCGTAAAATTCGCCGTTTTTAAGTGTTTTGATAAATTTATCGTCTTCGAAAATACGTGTTTCAGTTTCATTCGCTAAAACTCTGTATGTATAAAAGGAACGTCCCTGCAATTTTCCTATATAAAAATGTTTACCCCAGGAAGGAACAGGTGGCATTTGCTCAATCAAATGGTTGCAGGCAAGAATTTTTTGTGGCACATAAGCACATTGATGACCGCTGAAAACGGCTATTTTTTTATTTGATTTTATAATAGTTCCTGATAAATCACACTTATTAGAAGGGTCATTTCTTGCAACTACCTGATAGACCTCACCTTTGTTCAATTTAACCGAATATAATTGATTTGCCTGATTTTTTGTAGTATGGACAGAAGGCAAAATACTAACTTCAGTATTATTTTCAGTCGCAACTATTGCAAATTGAGACATAAGTCCGTCTGATACGTAATATGCCATAGCTCTGTATTCTTTCCCAAGTACCTCCAGTGGAAAGCAAAGGAATGAATCTGTTGTTTGAAAGCGTCTGTTCAAGCCGTAAACTGTGATTGGATTATCTGAAATAATTGAAACGCCGAGTGGCTCTACCTGTTCGCTGCTAAGGACCTGTGCTTCTTCTGGAAGTGGAATATTAAGAACTTGGTCTTTTTTTACATTTACTGTCGTCTTATAACCAATTCCCTTGATTTCTATTGTTACTTTTGCATCGTTATCGCCGGATATAAATAGTTCCAGCTGCAAATCATCTCTTGAAGTATTTTGCTTTGATTCCTTATAATTTTTTTGGAAGCAAATCCAAAATTCCCTACCTTCGGAATTTTTATATTCATTTTGAGTAGTTGGTTTTTGCGAAAATAAAAAGGCAGAACTGATTATATTTATATATATAATCAAAGCAATAAGACGAAAATATTTAGATTTGCATTTCATCATTTAGCATATAAAAAAATAGAATAATAGTCGCTTCTATCAGTTTTCAGGAAAAAGTAATAAAGTCCGGTTGAAAAGTTCCACTCAACAGGTGTAAATTCAATTTTATAAGTTCCTTTTAATAATGGTTTGCTTATATTGATTAATTCAGATAAGGCACCATTTTCTTTTTTTATAATTATTTCTTTATTTATAGAAGTTTTATCAAAAATCAGTTGGCCACTTGAGGAATAAATATAGAAATCAATATTTGAAGTATTTGAAAGTGTAAA
>DAIOVK010000292.1:2907-4575 GCA_036759045.1 Kapaibacterium sp. (SeqCode)
AATAAATTAAACAAAATTAAGTTTTCTGTTTTTTCTTTTTTGCAGCAGGAAAAAGTACATTATTTAAAATTAGACGATAACCGGGTGAATTTTTGTGTAGTTTCAATTCTGTTGGTGGGTCGCCTACGAGATGTTGATAATCTTCGGGGTCGTGCCCTCCATAAAAAGTGTAAGTACCTTTGCCAACGTTTCCGTGTATATATCTAACTTCATCAGTTCCATCGCGTTCAGCCATTATAGTAACAGATTTTTTTATATATTCTTTTTTAAAAGCTGTTGTTTGCCCTAGAAATCCTTTTATTACGTTTACGTGGCATTGAGTAAGCATTGTAGGAACAGGGTCCCATTTTGCAGAAAATTCAAATAAGGTAAAATAATCTGCATCTGGATTGCTTATTGTTGTCGGTCCGGTATCAATAGAAGAAATTTCGTAAGTATATGGGTCGGTAACCAATTTAAAATTCTCGAAAGCAAATGTCTGAGAAAAATCAAGTTTTTCCTGAGCGTCTGGTGCCATTGGGTCGCCGTCAAACATTGCCTGACAAATATCAGTGCTTTGAGCAGCTAATGCTACGTCATAAGAATCAGGAGCGCTGCACATTGTAAATAAGAAGCCGCCATTTAAAACGAAGTCACGAATTTTTAAAGCAACAGCCAATTTCAGCTTAGAAACTTTGCTGTAACCATTTTTCCTTGCATTGCCTTCGTTTAGCTGAACATCCTGAATGTACCAGGGAGTATTTTGAAAATTCGCCCAGAATTTTCCATATTGTCCGGTAAAATCTTCGTGATGAAGGTGCAGCCAGTCATATTCATTTAATTTACCAGCTAATACCTCATCATCCCAGAAAATGTCGTGAGGAATTTCTGCATAAGTCAAAGCAAGTACCACAGCATCATCCCACGGCAGAATGCTTTTTGGGGCATAAACTCCTATTTTGGGTGGCTTTTCTAATTTCACGACGTCCATATTGTAATCTTCACTCTGGACTTGAGAATAGATTCCTGCTGCTGTAACTCCATCAATTGTTTCAAAGAAAACACCACGTATCCTACATTCTGCAACGATTATATCGTTATAATCACACATAAAAGAACCACCACGGTAGTTCAAAAGCCAGTCAACCGGCTGTCCTTTGTCTATTATCCAATATGCAATTCCGTAAGATTTTAAATGGTCAGTTTGGGCAAAATCCATTGGTATTAATATTTTCTGTGCTTCTGCTGAATAAATTACCGTGAAGAAAAGAATTATTATAATTGATTTTAATATTTTCATTTGTAATAAAGTATAATTTACAATTTTTGTTTATTAAAACGAATTTTGTTCAATTATATTTCATTTTTTATAATTGGGTTATTGGTTATTAGGTTATTGAGTTATTAGGTTATTGGTTATTGAGTTATTGAGTTATTAGGTTATTAAGTTATTTGGTATTATACTAATTTGTTTTTATTATTCCGATTTTTAATGTCATTTCGAAGCGCAGCGAGAAATCTCACAAATCCTTGTTACCACTATATTTGAGATTCCTCAATTTGTTGCCAATGACATCGCTCCTTTTTACCACCAAAACTTTACGAAAGTTAGAAACACATTCTTCTCTATCCCAAATCGCAATTTGGGAAGAAAACTTTCCTTCCAAAATTCAATTTTGGAAGGAAAGA
>DAIOVK010000293.1:0-4571 GCA_036759045.1 Kapaibacterium sp. (SeqCode)
CTTATGATGATTTAAGAAACTATAACGGATTTAATTTTGAGTTCAAAAATATTGCTAAAGAATTATATCGGGTAACAAAAAAAGGTGGTTTGGTAGTTTGGGTAGTTGGCGATGCAACAAAAGATGGCAGTGAAACAGGCACTTCTTTCAGGCAAGCACTTCATTTTATGGAATGTGGGTTTAATCTTCACGATACAATGATTTATTATAAAAACAATCCAATGCCTACAACAGGGAAACGCTATCATCAGCATTTCGAATATATGTTTGCTTTTAGTAAAGGACAACCAAATACTTTCAACCCATTAACAGAAAATTGTAAATATAATGGGCTCGCCAATATGAAGAACAGAGGGCAAAATGGTGAATTAAACTATAAAAAAGTAGAGCGAACAAGTGAAAAAAAAGTAGGAAATGTCTTCTTTTATTCTATTGGTGGGGGAATTTCTACAAAAGATGTAATTGCATATAATCACCCAGCAATTTTTCCAGAGCAATTAGCGTATGACCAGATTAAAACCTGGACTAATGAAGGTGATTTAGTGTATGATTGTTTTATGGGGAGCGGTACAACTGCTAAAATGGCAATGATTCTTAAAAGAAATTGGATTGGTTCAGAAATTTCTGCTGAATATGTTGAAATTTCAAATAAAAGATTAGAACAATATTTAGAAACACTCATAATGTAATATGAAAAGAGATTTAGAGCAAATTGGTTCAAAAACTGCAAAAGATGGTTTTAAAAATGAAAGAGATGTTGTTGATAAATTCAATAATTGGAAAATTGATTATGATTCTCAATCTTGGCTAAAAGCTATGAATTATAATATTTCTGAAATTGAAAATGTTGAAGCTGAACTAATTAGTGGACATCATAAATCAGATGTTCAGGTTAGAGTAAACATCTACTTTAAAACACTTGTTGGTATTGAAAATATTTCATTAAAATTGGTTTCAAGCAATACCGGTTTTAATCAAATTGATAAACGTTGGGTTAATAAATATGTTGATATGTGGAATATTCCTCTTAATATTTCAAATGCTTTAAAACTTTTTACTGGTGAAATAAAACCTTCTAAAACTGAATTACGGGATAAAAGAAGAATGTATTTCGATGAAATGGAAATTAAAACTCAAAAAGAAATTATCAAATTCTTCACAAAAAATAAAATTCTTATCCTATCAGATATTATCAAAGGAAATGATGAATTTTCTGCATCTTGGCTTATGGTTGTTTGGAAAAAAGTAGATTCAAATCCAGAATGGTTAATCCATGATATAAATTATGTTCTAAACTTTTATGGCAATGGAAATGTTTCAATTACTGAAAGAGGAAATTTAAAAATTGGAAAAGTAACAATGCAGAGAAAAGGTGGAGATGCCGGAAGAAATACTGCCAATATGTTGCAATTTAAAATAAATCCATTGAAATTATTTGAAAATCAATAAAATAAAAAAAATTACTGATACAATATTACATTATTAACATCATCTTTGTTTTTATCCTATGAACTTTTGTAAAGTTTCCCGAACTTTGCGAAAGTTTATCTTTTTAAACTCTTTAAACTTTCTAATCTTTCTAAACCAATTAAACCTTTACTTTTAACCATTTTTTATTCTTCAAACTTATAAATGAAAGGATTGCAAAAACTATTTGTGTGATTATAAAACTAAGCCAGATTCCTTCGTAACCGATAGAAGTATAATGGGATAAAAGAAAAGCTACAGGTATCTGGATTAAAAAATTGGCAAGCACTACTATTTTTAAAGTCCTAAAATAATCTCCTGCACCGCTGATTACTCTCAAAGAAATAATACCGAGAGCAAAAGGAATATAAGAAAACATAGTATATTTAAAATAAATATCAACGTTATGTATTAGTAACGGATTGTCTGTATAAATGTCGGCAAACTCTTTTCCAAAGAAAAAAACTAATGTAATAAGAACCACCATAATAATTGAAACCTGAACTAAAGCAGCTTTAAAGTATTTATAAACTCTATCAAGTTTGTTTGCTCCGAGATTTTGACCTGTTGTAACTTCGATTGCTGCACCAGTAGCAATAATAAACATAGTAACAAATAAATCAACCCGAAGCCCTAAGATGTATGTATTTAAAACTTCATTTCCAAATTGATTAGCAAAAGTTGTAATGCCGATGCGGTTCAAACTGACAACCATTAGTTGCAGTGAAGCCGGAACACCAAGAATAACAATACGTTTTATTATATTCCAGTCAATTCTGAATTTCCTGAAACTTATATTAATTTGAGTAGTGTTCAGCAAAACAGCAATTATTGCAACAATAGCACCGATATATTGAGCAGAAGCAGTTGCAAGCCCGGCCCCGGCAACTCCCATTTTGGGAATAAATCCGACACCAAAAATGAAAATTGGTGCAAAAATTATATTGAGAACTATTGTTAGGAATAAAATATAAAATTGAAAGTTACCATTGCCAGTTGCTCTGACGATAGAATTTATTTGGAATATAAAAAAATTTGCAGGAACCCCAAAAATAAGAATAGAAATGTAAATATGAGCAAGTTCAGCAACGTGCCCTTCTATTTTCATAACTGAAAGAATAGTAGGAATGTTCAAATACAGCACAAATGCAATAATTATTGATGAAAGAACAGTAAAAGCAATAGCTTGAGCAGCAGTATGATTTGCTTTTTCATAGTTTCGTTCTCCAATCCTTCTGGCAATCATAATTCCGGTGCCTACTCCGAAACCGCTTCCAATCGCAAAAATAAAGAATAATAGCTGCTCGCTCACTCCGAGAGCAGAAACTTCCATTTCTCCCAAACGACTTACAAAATACATATCTATCCAGGAATAGATAATATTCATTAAAAAACTTAGTATTAAAGGGAGAGAAAACAAAATTAATGATGAATTGATTGGCGCCGTTGTTAAATCTATTTTTTTCACTACTATATTTTTCTTAAATTATATTTTTTAATTTGAATAAAACAATATTTATTTTTTATATTTTAAATATGACAAAATTAGCAATTTTATTCTTTTCTTTTTTAATTATTCTCTCAAGAGTTGTTGCATTCTATATTGGAGCAGAACGCCAGAGAAGAAAAAAATTATTATTGGCAAGCGAAGCAGAGTTACCTTTTGTTTCTGTAATCATACCAGCTAGAAATGAAGAGCAAAATATCAGAAATTGCGTAGGGTCAGTATTTGAAAATAATTATCCGAAAAATAGATTTGAAATAATTGTCGTTAATGACAGGTCAGAAGACAATACAGAACAAGTTTTAGAAGAATGTAAAAAAGAATTCTCAAATTTAAAAATAGTTACAATAACAGAAGCAACCAAGCACCACAACCTAAAAGGGAAGCCGGGTGCATTGCAAAAAGGTGCTGAAGTTGCATCGGGAGAAATATTCCTTTTTACTGATGCCGACTGCATTGTTGGAAATAACTGGCTTAGCAAAATAGTTGCAGCTTTCAATGATAAAAATATTGGTATTGTTCCATCTTTTACTACGATTAAAGCACATAATTTCTTTGAACGTTTGCAGGGCGTTGAGTGGATTTATATGCACACTCTTGCAAGCGGTGGAATCGGCTTAAATATTCCGCTCGGCTGCTTCGGAAATAATCTTTCTATTCGTAAAAATGTATTTTGGGATTTGGGAGGTTACGAAAAAATACAATTCTCTGTTACAGAGGATTTAGCTTTACTTCAGCATGTATTCGATGCCGGCTGGAAAATTCATTACCTTTACAGCAGCGAAAGTGTAGTTACAACTTTACCTTGCAAAACACTCAAATCTTATATACAACAGCATCACCGCTGGACTGTTGGAGGTTTGGATTTGGGATGGAGGGCAACAGTTTTCATTTTTACATCTCTTTGGTTCTGGATTGGGCTGGTTGTTTCATTAGTTTTGGCAGATTGGTATTGGTTCGCTATTATTGCAGCAAGCAGAGTTTTTGGAGACTGGCTTTTAATAAAAACTTCCATAAATATTTTGAGTAAAAATAATAAGAAGAATTTTACAAAATTCATTACTCCATATTTAATTTTCGTCATATTAATTGAACTTGTTGCTCCGTTTTTCCTTTTAAACAGAAGAGTAAAATGGAAAAATCAAATTTTTCATAATAAAAAGAAATAAATATTGTTAAGATAACGAAATTTCATTATTTTTGATAAGTAGGAAAAAGAATAGTATAAATAAATACAAAGAAAAAACGTGAGTTTCACATTCATAATATTTATAATAGCCGGAACGCTTGCCATAGCGAGCGGTTTAGTAACAATAAGGAGCAGGAATCCAGTTGTTTCAGCTGTATCGCTTGTATTTCATTTCTTTATGTTAGCAGCACTTTATTTAACTCTCAATGCTCAGTTTGTTGCGGTTATGCAAGTGCTGGTTTATGCTGGTGCGATAATGGTGCTTGTCGTTTTTGTAATAATGCTTCTGAATCTCGGAGATGAGCATAAAGTAAAAGAGCGTTTTTCTTTTCAGAAAGTAATTGCAGTGCTATTTGGAATTGTTTTCCTTTTCCAGTTGCTTGCTATTTACCTTACTTTCTCTTCAGGAAA
>DAIOVK010000294.1:0-4530 GCA_036759045.1 Kapaibacterium sp. (SeqCode)
GAATAAGTACAAGTAAGATTATTACATTGTAATGAGTTAATAAAACTCGGGGGGGGTCGCTTTTTTGCTCGCTATTTGATAACGGCAAATTCACTTTTTCTTCAGAGAAGAAATCCGCTTTTAAAGAGATCATATTAAACCTCAAAAATTAATGAAAAATAATAATAACTACATCATTTTCCCCGCACGAAGGTCTTTTATAAATATTTTCGTTTCATTTTTCCTATATTTCTAACTTACAAAATAAAAAAACAAAAGTCAAGCATTTTTTAAAAATTTATAAATTTTTACAGCAATAACAGATGAACTCCACTTTGGAAGTGGAGTTCATCGGATTTCAAATTCTATCTAATACAACATCAATTCAAATATTTTTCTAAAATATTAATCAGTTTATCTTTTTCAATTGGTTTAGAAAGATATTCGTCGCAGCCGGCATTAAGAATTCTTTCTCTTTCAGTTTGGAAAGCATAAGCGGTTTGAGCAATAATCGGCAAATCGCGTCTCAGTTCCTTAATATGTTTTGTAGCTTCAAATCCGTCCATAACAGGCATTCTTATATCCATAAGGACAATATCAATTTCTGGATTATTTCTAACAAATTCAACTGCCTGTTTTCCATTTTCAGCATGCATTAAAATTACATTAAAATCCTTTAGAACTCTTTTTAGATATTTATAACTTACGTAATCATCTTCAGTAATTAATATTGTCTTTTTAGTTTTATTAGTAATTAAATCAGGAGCGGATTTTGAAATAGAATTAATTTTTCTTAGCGGCTTAAAAGGAATTTCCACATAAAATGTGCTTCCCTTATCTTTCTCGCTTTCGAGCCAGATAGTGCCACCGAGCTTTTCGGCTAATCCTTTGCAAATAGGTAAACCTAAACCAGCCCCTTCATAACCACGGGTAATACTTGAGTCGACCTGAGAGAACCGCTCAAAAATTCTTGAATGAAACTCAGGAGCAATACCAATACCAGAATCCTTTACAAAAAATTGTATATATTTATCATCAATAATTTTATAACCAAAATCAATAGTACCACTCGCAGTAAATTTGATAGCGTTGTTAATAAGATTTGAAATAATTTGATTTAATTTAAATTCATCAGAAATAATATAACTTTCAATCTCATCTAAAGCAATAAAATAGTTAAAATCAATATTCTTTTGTTTGGCAACCGGTAAAAAGAATGAGAACAAATCAGTAATAAAAGAATTAAGAGAGAATTGCTTTTCAGTAATAACAATTTGTCCGGTTTCAATTTTAGAAATGTCTAACACATTATTAATTATTTCTAATAGCCGCTTTCCGCTTTGGTCAATGTTTAGGATAAATTCATCAATTTCATCATTAGATATATCTTTGCCTGTAAGGAGCCGGGAGAAGCCAAGGATTCCATTTAGTGGAGTTCTTATTTCATGAGAGATATTTTGGAGAAAGGCAGTTTTAAGTTTATCACTTTCTTCAGCTTTATCTTTTGACAAAATTAAATCTTTATTTAGCATTTTAAGCTTTTCATACTGAGCTATTAATTCATTGGTTAATTTCTTTTCTTTAGTAATATTTCGTGCAATTCCAATAAGACGATATACTTCTCCATTTGAATTTGTAACTGGTATTAGCTGTGTTAAGAAATCAGAGTTATTAATTTTTTCTTCATAAGTCATAATTGTTTTTTTAGTAACGCATTCTTTGTAATTATCATTAAAATATTTGCTTAACTCACTATTAAAACAATCTTCAATAAATTTACCCGGAGTAAGCATCCCAATTTCTTTTTCCTGTATAGGATTAACATCTAAGATTTTAAAACTATCTTTATTAATTACTTCAATAATAAAAATATGGTCTAAAGTATTATCAAAAATTTGCTTGTATTTTTCTTCGCTTTCTTCAGCAATTTTCTTAGCTTCTAAAAGATTTGCCTGCATTTCTTTTTGGTCAGTAATATCAATAGTATAGCCAGCTAAAAATATTTTTTTATTTAAAAAAATTGGGAATTTAATTGTAATATAGTTTCTGTTATTTAAAACATCTTCGATTTTTAAAATCTTTCTTTTTGTAACGACTTCCCAATCTTCTTCAATAATTTTTTTTGCTTCTTCATAAGGGAAGTAGTCAAAAGTAGATTTTCCAATCATCTCTTCGCTAGAAATACCAAATAATTCCTTATAGTTGTCGCTTGCAAAAATCAGACGGCTGTTGTTTGGTGCAGCTTCCTTGATATACGCATAAACTGGGGAATTTTTAATAAAGACAGATAGTAATTCAGTACTTTCAATTATTTTTTGCTCAGCAATTTTTAGAAAATTAATGTCGAAACAATGTCCAATGTATCCGATAAATTCACCGGAAGAGTTGTAGTTAGGAGTACCAAAATCGCGCACCCAACGATATTCGCCTCTATTATGCCGGAGCCGGTATTCCATATAAAATGGTTCTCTGTTCTCAAAAGCGGTATTATAAGTATTTTTGCAATTATCAAAATCATCTGGATGTATTCCTTCAGTCCAACCTTTGTTAATTTCCTGTTCTAATGTTCTGCCAGTGAACTCTAACCAGGTTTTATTAAAATAATTGAACAATTTATCTTTTCCTGATTTCCAAACTAAAGCGAAACCAGAATCAGCTAAAGTATTATATTGCAGTTCTTTTTCTTTTAGTTCAAGTTCAGCTTTTTTCCTGTCAGTAATGTCAGTAGCTATTTCCATTCTAACGAGTCGTCCGTCGGTCCAGCGAATGGCATAGTCTTGAATATCATAAATCTTTCCATTCAAACTATTTTGAAATTCCCAATGATATACTCCAGCAGGATTTCCTTCATTATCCAATAATTTATTGTTAGTACAAAAAATACATTGACCGTTTTGCCCAACTTGAAGAACCTGCCAGCACTTTTTGCCAATACAATCATTTCCAAAAGATTTAACACCAAAATCATTTAAAAAAAGTAATTCATAAGTATCCATATCAGCAATATATATACAGGAATTAATACTATTCATAACAGTAACAAAACGTTCATGGGTTTCTTTTAGCTTTTCTTCTTGTTTTTTCCTTTCAGTTATATCAGAAAAAATTCCTAATATACCAAATACATCTCCTTTACTATCTAATAGTGGAATTTTTGAAGTGTCTATCCATAAGCGTGTTCCATCTGATTTTTGTAATGGCTCAATTATATGTTCTTTTGATTTTTTACTTCGGATAACTTCTTTGTCATCAGCTATGTAAGCATCTGCTTCATTTTTAGTCCAGGGCAAATCGTAATCATTTTTTCCAACAATTTCATTTTGATTATTTAAGCCGACCTGTTTAGCAAAAATTCTATTACAACCAAGATAAATACTATTTCTGTCTTTCCAAAATATCGAATGTGGAACTGAATTGATTACTAAGTCCAACATAGCCCTGTCTTCATTTTTCTGCTTTTCTGCCTGCTTTAGTTCAGTAATATCAACAGCAACAGTCAAATTATATTTCTTTCCAGCTATTTCAATAGAATCCCCGGAAAGGAGCAGATTTATTTCTTGACCATTTTTATGATAAGCAACAACTTCCTCATTTTTAACAAATCCCTGTTTTTCTAATTTCGGGATAATCAATTCCCTTGAACTGTTTTCCAATTTGAGAACATCAGTTGATTTTTTCCCAATTACTTCTTCAGGACTATAACCTAAAATATCATAAAAAGACTGGTTTACTTCAAAATATTCTCCTGTTTTAATATCGCTTAATCCAATAATATGAGAGCTGCTATTATAAAGTTTAAAATATTTTTCTTCAGAAAGTTTTAATTGTGAAATATCTTTTGTTACACCATAAAAAGACGTTTCGCCATTCCATTTTCCTTTGTAAACCTTGATTTCTACCGGGATTTCAATTCCATCTTTCGTTATAATTGGTAAGTCGCAACTTTTAGTCTTTCCTTCGAGTATATCATTAAAATTTTTCCTAGCTTCTTCTCTTTTTTCCTTTTGATGAATTTGGATTATGGATTGACCAATTAATTCATTTTGAGTAAAGCCAAGTCTATCGTAAGCAGTTTTATTACATTCAATAATTATTCCATCTGCACCAAAGACAAATAGTAAATTTTCAATAGAATTGAAAAAACTCTCATAATTCTTTATTTTTTCATCAATTTCATAGTCATAAGAAATTTTGGTTGAATTTTCTTTTTGTAATTCTACTTTCAATGCTTCATTTGCTTTTGACAATCTTTCAATTTCAAGAATTAACTCTTCCCGGCTTTTATCAGATATATTCATATTATTTTATTAATTAATTTCTTAATAATATAATCAATAAATTATTTTTTAAAATAGTAAAATAATTAAATATATCATAATATTTTTTTAAGAAATATTTTATACTTAAGGATTGGGAAAAAATAAGCTATTTGAACAACAAGTGTAATAATTCGTTAAAAGGGTTACTATCTTGTGTCATTTCTAAACGAAGTGAGAAATCTCACAAGTCATTGATAAAACAGCACTTGAGATGACAAAACAGTGCTTTTCA
>DAIOVK010000295.1:0-4506 GCA_036759045.1 Kapaibacterium sp. (SeqCode)
GGGGAGGTGTTAAAAGGTTCTATTAATAAATGAAGTATTTCCTAAGGATAAAAACACATTATAAACTCTCTTGTTTTTAGAAAGGAAAAGAATAAAAACGCTATTTTCTAAGAAGGAAAAGCTTAAGATAGTAGAAATGTCTTTAATCATTATTTATCAATAATATAAAAATGTATTTTTATTATTATAAGATGTTATTTTATTTTTTGGAGTGAAGTTTTTTTTAGATTAATTCGAGATTTATTTCACCCCACCGCCAGGGATTGTATTATTGTAGAAAATGTTTTTTGTTGACAATATTACTGCTCTCCAGCCATACCATTAGCAAGTTGCTCGTATGATTTGAAAGCAATAATTCTATATTTTACATCATTACTTCTTCTTATCTAATTTCAAATACCAAAGAACTAAGATAAAAATAATAATTGGCAGCGTTATATCATTGAACCAAAGAAAAAAGCCGGAATTAAGCGGGGAATAGTTATTATTTTCTGCAATTTGCATAATATGAACGCACGCGGCACCTAAAAGGAAAACTGCATAAACAGTTGATGCAGCAAGCCAATATGTCTTTCTGAACCAAAAGGCAAAAATACCGGTTATGCCAATAGCCAGATTTGCCATTGCTACCTCGAACTGGAACGGACTGCCTGTTCCCCAGCCAATCATCTTTGCTGTTTCATCAGAATGAAATGTATGCCCTATAAAAGCAAAAATACAACCCAAACCAACGATTATAAGAAAGAACCATTTTAGAAATGTTTCTAAAATAAAATGAGTATTTCTTTCTTTTTTTGAAAAAAATATATTGATTATAAAAATCAAAACAGCTAACAATAGAAAATATATTGAAAACATAATAAATCACCCGTATAAAAAATAATTTAATTACAATTTAATTAAAAATTACGTAAATTGTTTATATTATTTATCATTTTTTAAAAGGAAAATATGAAAAAATTTATTTTTCTATTTTTATTGCTTTTTACTTCGTTATCAATAGCAGAAGTTGTAAAAGTAGGTAGTGGTTCTTATACTACAAAACCTCCTCAATTTATCAACGGAGATGCCGGCGGAAGACCAACGAATGTTTATGGACCTTGCTTTTCAACAGCAGTTGAGGGTTCTAAATGGCAGCCAATTTATCCAGCAGTTACAGAAGAATTCAGACAAAGCGGAAAAAAAATAACAACTAATCAATTCTGGTCATCAATTATTTTCAAATTTAATGGCGGAACATATTCAAATACAATGCATCCAATGCCACTTGTTGTAAAATGTGCCGAAGATGGTATTCGACTAAATAACCAGCGAACTATATTTGTTGATAATAACGTTCCAAGTGGAATTTACACAACTGCTTCAATAAAAGTTGATGTATCGCCTGTTACTACAATGAAAATCGGTATTGATGGCGTAACAGCTGATTCAACTTTAGTTGATGATTATAGCGACTGGTTTGTGAGAGCAGCTTGGAAAAAAGATTCTATTATTATGAAAGCGACATTTGGACGAGGTTCACCTTTCGTTTATTTTGAAGGAATTAATCAAAAAGTAAGATTATCCAATAATGATATTAATACAAGATTTTCTACATGGTATCATAAAGAAAGTGATAATTGCTTCCTTGGAATAAAAAACGAATCGACTAAAGAATACTGGCTGCTTTGTTTGCCTGAAGGTTCATCAGTAACATTTTTTGACAAGCAGCCATCAGTAGCAGATACAATATTTTTCAAAAGCATTTTAATTGATTTAAAAGGGAAAGCATTCTTTTCAATAGCGACTGTTTTTGATTACGATGTTTCTGAAGAAACGGTGCAGCTACTAAAGAAATATGCTTTTTCATTTATTACAGATACAAAAGTAGATTGGAAATATAACGAAACAACGGGTTACCTTACGACAAATTTTAATTTTACTACAAAAGCAAAACAAGGAACGGAAACAAATACAATTATTGGGCTTTTTCCACATCAATACAACAATCTTAACCAAGAATACACTTTTTCAAATTTAAAATATCCAGTTGTTCGCGGTTGGCTCAAAACTATTGAAGGAAAAAGTTTTTCAACAAAACTGAAATTTTCCGGCATTCTTCAAAATTTCCCGAATGTTTTTCCTAAAGAAAAGAAAGATTCTTTGAAGCAGTTTTTGAAGGAATTAGACCAATTGCTGCTTGCTCAGCTTGTTCCTGATTACAATACAAGTTATGGACACGGGAAAAGCACTTTCCGGGTTTTGAGTGCAGCCAAAGCAGCAAACTGCATTCAAGATTCTGCAATAACAGCTATTTCAAAGAAATGGCGTGACAGAGTAAAATTGATTTTTGAAAACTGGCTTTCAACAAGCGATTTTGAAGTAGATAGTGCCAAGGCATCAGGTATGCACTGGGTAATTATTGACGGTGATTCTGCCCTTGTTCCTGATTCTACTTCTATTGGCAATTATCTTCTGTTTTTCTATAATCAGGTGTGGAACTCAATTTACGGACTGCCAGCGGGCTTTAATACTGAAACAGAGTTTAACGACCATCATTTTACCTGGGGCTATTTCATTCGTGCTTTAGTTGAATTAATGGAAACCGAAGGCAAAAGCTATGGTAAAGATGACAAATGGGGCGGTATGATTAAAATGCTTATTCGTGATATTGTAGGTGATTATCGTAAAGTAAGCAATGGCGGTATTTCCGATAATGGCGACCCGATGTTCCCTCGCTTCAGGAACTGGGACCCTTATATGGGATATGGATTAGCTTCCGGACATTCAAGCTTTAATGATGGAAATAATCAGGAATCGTCCTCTGAAGCAATGAACTTTATTTCTTCTGTCGCACTTTTTGGCGGAATGAACGATGATTCATATTACCGTGATTTAGGAATTTATTTATACTCAACTCAACTCAGCACTATTGAAAATTATTGGTTCGATGTTAAGAAAAAGAATTTCTGGCGAGAGCCACGCCAGTGGAATAAAGTTCTTGGTAATTACGTTAGAGCAATGGATTCTGCTGCTTATGCTTATCCGTTTATAACAATTGCCTGGGATAGTAAAAGCGAGATGACAAGTTTCTTTAATCCATCTTTTGAATGTATTTTGGGAATCGAATTGCTTCCTTATGCTCCTTCTTCTGTCTATCTGGGAAGGTATCCCGAATGGGGTAAAGATATGTATAATACTTTGCAAGAAATGAAAGATGGAAAACCAAAGAGTATCTGGCAAAATATAATTTGGCAATTTATTAGTTTATATCATTCTGAAGAAGCAATTGATGAATTTGATAGTTTTAGAGATTTCACAAAAGATTCAGAAATAAATCAGGAAATAAATCAGAATTACGGCGAAAATGGCACAACCCGTTCCTATACTTACTACTGGCTTCATACTATTGACACATTAGGGCGTTTGGACACAACGATTCACACTCTTTCTACTCCTTATTACGCTGTGTTTGTCAATCAACATAATCACGAATATACTTATATCGCATTCAATCCTAAAGATGTGCCACTTAACGTAACTTTTTCCGATGGAGAAAGTTTCCAGGTGCCTGCTTTCTCTACCGGAACTTCAAACAAACCTGCAAAATTAACTATGGAAGATTTTGTTCCACTATTCCAAAGCTATGAGTCAGTAGTTGATTTCGATACAGTGAAAATTGGAGATGTAAAGAAAAGAATGTTTTCTTATTATAACAACAGCGATACTACTCAGGTAATTGATGATGTTGAAATTATTGACACTACCGCCAAGGGCTTTTATATAAAGCACCTTGACGAAGAAAAACGCGTTATCTCCGGACATACTTATAATGGTATAATTGGTTTTAAACCAAAAGAAGAGGGCTTAACTCTTGATACTTTAATAATTGATATTGATGCAGGAACAGATACTCCTGAGCAGCATTATATTCATCTTACTGGTTTTGTGCTGGGAAATTCTTCGGTGAATGAAAAAGAATATTCTTCTAAAATATTGACCATTACAACAGCGCCAAATCCGGCTTCTGATTTCATCGAAATATATTTTAATGACGGCATAATTAACAGCGGAACTCAAATACTTCTAATTGATATGAATGGCAATCAGATTATTAACGAAATAACCAAAGCCGAAATGGATAAATATCAAATTCCACTTAATAATTTTGCAACCGGCACTTACATTCTTAATATTATTTCAAATGGAGTTTCTTATAATTCTAAGATTGTGATAGTGAAGTAAAAACATTAATGGGAAGTTCTAAAAATGTCATTCTGAAGCGAAGCGAAGAATCTCACAACCACTTGTTAACACAGAATTTGAGATTCTTCACTACGTTCAGAATAACAGACAAACGTAAAGATGTCCTACATTTCGAAAATGTAGGACATCTTGCTTTTAAACCTAAATCTTAATGTAATGCGAACAACTTGTTGTTCGTATGACTGGAAAACTGTCATACCGAACCCCAAAATGAAGCAAGTGCTTTATTTAAATGGTGATGACATTATTCTTATCAAATTT
>DAIOVK010000296.1:0-4501 GCA_036759045.1 Kapaibacterium sp. (SeqCode)
TATGTTAAATGCAATCATTGTGGATATTATCCTTCTACAAATGGTTACTATTGTGCAAATTGCGGAAATAAGGTGAGTAACTACATGTCAGATTCACCGGACTCATTTGGCTGTTTCATTGCTATCCTTGTATTAGTAGCCTTACTTTTTATAGGTTCAATTATTCTTGCATCAGTATCTATTTACCAGACCATAAAAAAAGTTAATTATAAAAGAGCTTTATGGTTTGGTATTGGTGGGATTTTATGGTCAGTTCTTGTTTTTATTATTATTGGTTATGGAGATTTATTGAAAGACCCAGATTCAAAAGATTTTTGGATATATGTAATTTGGTCTAACGCATTCGGTTTAGTTTTTTCTTTAATTTCTACTATTTTAAGCATTTCTAGATTAAATAAACTGAATAGTCAAGATGTTCAAAAACAAATTAAAGCAAAAACTAAAAATGATGAATACCTTAAAGAGAATATAATAAATAAAAGAGATAAGGTAAGTTCTACATCAATTACAAATGAAGCCTCTTTGGATAACTTAAATACTGACTCAAAATCGTCAAAGTCTAAGATTATTTTAATTGTAGTAGTTTCTTTAGTAGCAATTAGTTTAGGAATTCTATATACTATGTATGTGATAAATAATCATACGGGTACAAACTCGAAAGTTGAAAATAAATCAAGCAATGTCATTACTGAAGTTGATAGTACTCCTTTGAAATATACCGAACTAAGTGTAGTTAAAGCTAGACATGTTGCAGAAAATGCTTTAATGCAAATATATCGCAAAGATTATTTTAATTCTAATGGTAAATATCCAACTACCTGTTCGCTTAAATGTGATACAGTTATAATTAAAGATATAAATGGTGATAATTTACCTGATGGTTTTTTCCATTATTGGGGTGAGGATTTTGAAGTATATGGTAATGCTACACAGATGGGATGGTTAGTTTTACTGAACACTGGCAACAATTTAGAAATATTACATCCGTCTATTAAATACCGATTTGAATTTGAGAAGTTTTCTGATGATACACTTGTTGGAATAGTCCCTGTTTTTGGTGGTGCAACTTGCTGTCCTACTTCTAAAAATGAAGTAAAATATTTGTTTAGGAATAATGATTATAAATTAATTTCAGAAAAAACAATTTGGGCGGAAACTTCAGAATCGAACCAGGAAATTGAAAACCAGAATATTGAAAATAATGAAATTAATGTAGATGGTCAATCACAAACCAAAACAATTATAAGAGATTCGCGAGCCAAGGATGTCGCAAATGTATTTTGGGATTCAAAATATACCTTGTTTTGTAAACTTACTGATGAACCCATATTTCCAAATTCAAAAGGTGAATATGATATTTGGTATGCTAGTCATGAAGAACCATATCCCCACCATAAAATACTAACCAAGAAAGAATTATCATCACTCCTGTTTTATAAGTTCAAAGATTTTGAAGCTTGCAAGAAATGGTGTGATTCTAAAAAAAATAATTAACAACATAATACACATCTGACAATAAATACTTAAATCTAATCATATGGAAATTAGCGACGAAAAAAAAGAACAATTAAAATATTTCATCATTGAAAATTTCAATAATCAACCTGAAAATATCAAACGTGAATTTCAACGTGAATTTCAGCGCCAAGTTACCTCCATAACACCAGAGATGAAGAAAACAGTTGGCATTTTGTTAAGTAATTTTTATAATGAGTTAAATTTAAAGGATGTTCAAATGTTTGTCAGCATTGAGAATCCTGTAAATCTTATTGAAGAAGTATTGTTTGAATATATTAATTCATAAAGATTTGACATCCACCCCAAGGGTAATTAAAATGAAATTTTTGGATTATTAAAAACAAATTTTAGAAAATGAAAACTTTAATACTATGCCTGTTTTTAGCACTATCATTGAATTCTTTTAGCCAAAATCTTAAACTTATGCATCCAATAGCAAAAGCTAGCGGAGATTATATTGCAATATCTCCAAACAGGGATATTGTTGCCTTGGCTTCAAATACTGGAATAATATTTCTTGAGGCGAATACCGGTAGGCTAGTAAAAGAAATCCCTATAAACTATGCTAAGTCAGTAACATTTTCAACTGATAAAAAGTATCTTGCTTTCACATATCAAAAGACCATACAAATTATTGATCTGTATACCGATGAAATAATAATGAAAGACGAAGAAGAGAATCAATGCTACTCAATAACATTTTCACCGAATAATGAGGAAATAGCATTTTACACTGGGTCACAACTTAAGACCTGGAATTTTAAAACTGGTCAATTTTGGCTTATTGAAACCTCTGGTCACAATCATTATTGCTATAGGGAATCGGGAGTTGAATCAGATGAAATTCGATATTCATCTGATGGAAGATACTTGCTATCTGTCCCAAATAAAAATTGTTCACCGACAGCTGACGCTTCAATTTGGGATACAAAAATGAAAACAAAAACAAAAACTTTCAATATAGCAAATTATCCATTGTTTGACATTAATAGCACTTGGACTGAAATTAGTGTGATAACTTCTGAAAATTCAATAGTCGTTAAAGATTTGAATACGTTAAATACAAAGAAAACAATTCCACTACAAGGCAAGTTTAATTATATTAAGTATCTATCGTCTAAAAACAATGTTTTAGTTACCAACTTAGATGAATATTCAAACAATCCCGTTTACCTTGTTAATCTGGAAAATGGTGAAACAATTACAAAACCGGCATTGAAAGCAAGTAAAATTATGATTCTTGACGAAAATCGAATCCTTACCAACAATCTATATGCTGGATTAAAAGTATATGAGTTATCTTCTGGTCAGATAATAGACCTATTTAAAACAAACACATTTTATATTGAAAATGTTTGGTTAAGTGAAAACCAAGAATATATTGCACTTCTTGCCTACAATAATAATCTTAGACTCCTTAACAAATCATTTAATCATTTAATAGCTTTCCCAAATTCGTATTATAAAAGCTATGGTGCTGTTGCTATCCCAAAAGACAAAAATATTACTATCTCATGTGGAGGAGAAGATGTTAATATTTGGGACAATAAATCAGGTGAGCTAATTAAAAAATATGAAAAGATACTTGATAATAATTGGAGAAAAGTAATTTCAGATGATGGCACAATTTTATTCCAATATGGTCGTGGCGGTTGTCATTTTAGTTATATTGATTTGAGTAATGGTTCCAAATTATATGAATTTGAAACATCTACAAACTGGGAACCTGAAATTTATTCAGGAGCGTTTTATCCCGACAATAAATACTTTGCTACTGGAGTAAATACAAGATATGACCTTACCAGAACTTGGGCCCAAGGTAGTAGAGAGTTGACAAAAGAAGAGCAAAAAAGGTCAGTAAGTATTTGGGATTTAGAACAAAACAATTTAATTAGAACATTTTCAACAAATCATCCAGAAGGTATAATACAAAATATTGCTTTTTCACACGATGGCAATTACCTTTTTACTACCAGTAATAATGAAGAATTAACTGTAATGTGGGATTTAACAGGTACATCTATTAAATCTTTTAAAGGTAGACTTCAAAGTATTTCTGGTGATAGCAAATATCTTGTTGTTAATTCAAGGTCAGAAAATGGTTTTTCTACAATAATATATAATATTTCTACTGGTAATAAAGTAAAGTCGATTCCTATTGGAGGTGATTCATATGTTTCTAAAGATGGTCAACATATTATAAATAATTTGACATCACATTTAGAAGTGTGGAATATATTATCAGGCAAATTGGAATTCTCTTATTATATAGCAGGTGATTCTGATTGGGTCGTAATTACTCCTGATGGCTATTATGATGGTACTAAAAATGGATTAAAAGAGATTCATTATTCTGATGGATTTAAGGTATATCCTTTAGATACCGCAAGTGATATGAAATTTAAACCTGGTTTGATTGGGAGCATTTTAAAATAAAGAAAAATGGAATATGATATACTATCTATCCCTTCTGCTGTCAGGCACATTGGCAAAACACACACAGCCAATGCTTCAGCCAAATTATGCCAAAGAGCCTTCCAGCCCGTTCCACCTTATCGAACGGGGAAAAATATTGCAGCAAATTTGAAAGAAAATATATCGAAAGACAAAAACCGCCAGTGCACAACACATGGTATAGCCAATAAGGGTTTCAGAGGTATGCGTAGGTTATCACTCGCTTCAAAATCAGTGTACCTTGATAAGTTATCACTCCGAACTCCCTTACAGGCCATACCATCAACCGTTGGCGGTAATTGCAAAAAAACGATATTACTATGGAAAAACTAATGATTACTTTGATTATTATCCTTTTGATGAGTTGTGGGAATAACTCTCCAAAGACTAATATTGAACTGAAACAAAAGCAAGAAAATGAAATTGAAAAAAATTCAAAAGAAAAACTTGAGAATATTACATCCAAATTCATTTCTGAATTTGATATCTCAACGATGCTTCTAAATAAATACTTTGGTGCATTTGGGAA
>DAIOVK010000297.1:0-4485 GCA_036759045.1 Kapaibacterium sp. (SeqCode)
TGAAATATTTTAATAATTCCAAATTTATTTGGGTAACGTCAGCTCTTGAGAGGGGATTAAAGGGGTGTGTTCTTGTTCTCTTAATTTAAAAAGTTCTTTCTGACTAAAGATAAAACATATGCTTATAATAGTTTATCTTCTTGAAATTGCATCAGATATAAAAAGAAAGAAAGAACACACCCCTTTGTCCCCTCTCAAGAGGGGAATTGGATTTGTGGTAAAAATTTAAGAACGTATCAACTCACGGGTTAACCCGTGAGTTGATTATAAAGATGGATTCTGACATCCGTCAGAATGACGCTTTTAGTGATGTCATCTCCATTTATATAAAGCACTTGCTTTATCAGGGGGTTCGGAATGACAGATTGCGCTTCCAGACAAACGAACAACAAGATAATAGCATGATTTGTATATTCTTGTCAAGCTATCAACTTGCTGATAGTATGACTTTACTCTTCACTTTCGTAATGTTTCCCGGGCTTTGAGAAAGTTACCCCTTATCTCATATTTTTGTGGGAAAATTAATGTTTGAGACCAAAAATATTTCTTCTTTGAAAATTTATACTTATATTTGTATCTTTAATAATGTATAATTAATCAAATACCTAATAATGTCAAAAAAATACTTGCTGTTATTTGCGATTATCCTAATTCTATCAAACTATTTTGACACTATTTGTCAAGAGAAAGACAAAATCACTCCAAGCCAAACTGTAAGAGGCAAAGTAGTTGATTTTCGAAATCAGATGCCGCTTGAAAGTGTAACTGTTACAATTAAAGAATTAATGATTGGTAATTATACTCAAAGAGACGGTACTTTTAAAATACCTTCTGTTCCAGTAGGAAGATATACACTTCGCGTAAGTTCAATCGGATATGAAACTCAAATTTTAGCCATTGTTGTTAGTTCAGGTAAAGAAGTAATTCTAAATGTTGAATTGGTTGAAAGTTTTATTTCAAAAGACACAGTAACTGTATTAGCCAATAAAGATGGTTCTTTTGTTCCTATAAATGAATCAGCATTAGTCAGTGCCGCACAATTTACCGTTGATGATGTTGAGCGTTATGCTGGTTCGAGAATGGACCCTGCGAGAATGGCACAAAACTTCGCTGGAGTATTAGGAGCAAACGATTCGAGAAATGATATTATTATTCGTGGTGGCTCACCAACTGAGTTGTTGTGGCGCTTAGACGGACTTGATATTCCCAATCCTAACCACTTTGCTACTCAGGGAGCTACCGGTGGTCCCATAGGTGCGATTAACAGCAGAGTCCTTGATAACAGTGATTTTTTTACTGGTGCTTTCCCAGCTGAATATGGAGACAGGATAAGCGGTGTATTTGATTTAAGGACCCGCCAGGGTAATGATGAAAAATGGGAAAAAATATTTCAATTTGGTTTCAATGGATTCGAAGCTGGTATTGAAGGTCCTATCGGAAATCTCTTTGGTGGAAACTCTAAAGATGCTTCCTTTATTGCTAACTACCGATATTCCTTTCTTGACTTAATGGAAAAAATGGGAATTGATTTCGGTTTCAGCGGAATTCCCAGATACCAGGACGGCACTTTAAAACTTGATATTAAGGCAAATGATTATAATACTATCAGCATTACCGGGCTTTTCGGAATCAGCGACATTTTTCTTGATGATAGTAAGGAAGATGATGTGGCAACAGGAGATGAAAATACTAAGAACGGAACAGATTTTTTCTCTATAGGGGCAGTTTGGAAACATTTGATTTCTGATAATTTTTATGGAAAATTAATTTTGGGAACTGTATATGGGAATTACAGAACTGATGTAGATTCGATTACAACTGGCGGTAACCACAATGTTACTGACATATCTAAGTGGTATTCTCATTCTGCAATTGAGGGCTACAACACTGCAAAGTATGAAGCATATTATTCTCCTTTAAAAAGTTTGTTTATCACAGCAGGAGTCGAAGCCAGATTTAAATATTTTGATTTTAATTTACAAAGATATACCGTTGAAAAAGATGATTCTACATTGTTTAAATTATTAAAAGATGGAAGTGGTTTCCAGTGGCTTAGCTTTATTGATGTCAATTTAAGATTAACGGACGATTTCAAGATGTCTTTCGGTATTCATAGCCAATATTTCGATTTAACTAAAGAAACAACAGTTGAACCAAGATTTGGAGCTTCATATCAAATATTTCCACAACATACTCTTACTTTCGGTTTCGGTATTCATCGTCAAAGCTTACCACTACTTCTCTACTATTCTGAACCAATTAATATGAATCTGAAATTAATGGAATCTGTACATTATGTTGCAGGATATTCATTTAATATTTCTGAAGATGCCATTTTTAAAATTGAAGGTTACCTGAAAAATATAAAGAATGTCCCTGTCCGTGCCAATAAAAATGATTATTGGTCTTTTTTAAATGCAGGTGCTAATTTCGGAAGTATAGATTACTGGGAAAAATGCAAAAGCACTGGCGAAGGAAGATGCTATGGTGCAGAATTATCATTATTCAAGCATTTTTCAGATGGATATTATCTTACTGCTACCGGCTCTTATGTAAGACAGGAATTTTCGGGGTCTGATGGAAATTGGCACTGGGGCGCTTTCGATAACCAATTCATTTTGAATCTGCTTGCCGGATATGAGTGGAAGTTTAGCGCAAATCATTCATTAGAATTTTCATGCAAATATACTTTGGCTGGTGGCGGAGCTTATACTCCCATTGATGAAGTAAAATCAAAAATTGAAAATGACAAGGAATATCTTGATTCTGCTGCTTTTTCACTTCATAATCCTAATTATTCCAGATTCGATATTAAAATTGATTCACGGTTTAATTACTCCGATTGGTCGATTATTTGCTATTTTTCAATTGAAAACCTTTTCAATACAAAAAACATTTTAAAAAGACAATGGGATACTAACGAACAAGCCGTTACGATAAAAGAACAAATCGGACTTTTCCCTGTTGGCGGAATTAGAATTGAGTTTTAAATGTAATCATTTTTATAACGCAATGTGATGAGTAATTTCTTATTACATCTAATTTTAGTAAAGTCCAAGAAACGCTATGAAAGTATTAACCACTAATTCTGATGGATGTCTGAATCCATCTTTCAAATCGTTCTTTTGGGTCATTAGTCATTGGTCATTAGTTGTTAGTAAAAATACTAATGACGAATGACTTAAAAAATGTAAATCAACCCACGGGTTAACCCGTGGGTTGATTATAAAGATGGATTCTGACATCCGTCAGAATGACACGGAAAATTATGTCATTTCTATTTCAATAAAGTTCTTACTTCATTTTGGGGTTCGAAATGACAAAATTATTATGCATTATTTATAAGGTTAAGAACTACTCAAAATATCTAAATAACAAAAATTGAATTAACAAATTAACAAATTAACAAATCAACAAATCAACAAATCAACAAAATATGAATGCTTATCTTTACATTTTAGATACAATGTCTGACTGGGAAATAGCTTATATTACAGCAGAGCTAAACAGTCGCAGATATTTAAACAATGCTCAAAATTTTTCAAAATTGCAAAGAATTTCATGCAGTTTAGAGCCAGTTTGCACAATGGGCGGAATGAGAATTATTCCAGACGAAATTGTCAGTAACGTAAAATTTGAATCAGGAGATATTTTAATTATGCCGGGTGCAAATGCACAAACTGACGATAGAAACCTTATGCTTTTAGATAGAATACCAGATTTATTAGAAAATAACGTTACCGTTGCTGCAATTTGTGGGGCAACTATTCCACTTGCAAGAATGGGATTGCTGGATAACAATTACCACACAAGCAATAATTTAGATTACTTGAAGATGGTTTGCCCAACTTATAAAGGAGAGAAATTCTATTTAAACAAACCCGCTGTAACAGATGGCAATCTGATAACAGCAACAGGTGTAGCTCCGCTCGAATTTACTTACGAAGTTCTAAAGAAAATGGACGTTATGAAAGCAGAAACCTTGGAAGCTTGGTATGGCTTATTCAAAACACAGGAAGCCAAATATTTTTATAGTTTAATGGAATCGGTGAAGTAAATAGGAAAAAAAATAAATAAAGACTAATAAAAAATTACAATAAAAAAATAGTAGAACATACATTCTTGTTTGTTCTTATTTGTAAATAAAAATTGGACTTTATATAAACCCTTAAAATAAATATATTTATGGAACACGAGCATATACACGAACAAATTAATTATAATAAAGCATTTTTGTTAGGAATAGCACTAAATATTGCTTATGTAATTATTGAAATTGTATATGGTTTGCAAATTAATTCTATGGCATTGGTTGCAGATGCAGGACATAATTTCAGTGATGTATTAGGTTTAATATTAGCTTGGGGTGGAGCTTACCTTGCAAAAACAGCAATAACGAAAAACCGAACTTATGGATTTCGAAAGTCCACTATTTTAGCTGCTCTCTTTAATGCCATATTCCTTTTAATTGCTTTAGGTGCTATA
>DAIOVK010000298.1:0-4483 GCA_036759045.1 Kapaibacterium sp. (SeqCode)
ATTAGTAATTATGTTATTGATTTAAAAGAAATTTATAATCAATTATCTGATGACTTGAAAGAGAGTGATAATAATGAAATTATAAAGACTTATACTTTTGGAGTACATTATAAGAATAAATTTGTATGGACTGGAAGCAAAAGAGATTATGCAAGTGTTATAATAGCATTAAAAGAAGAACTGGGGATAAAAAATAATAAAGAAATAATTTCTTTTACTAAAATTAATGAAATAATTCTTAAAAAAGGTGAGCTATCTGAAAATGATATTAAACAAGCAAATAAAAATGTTTTAACCGTAGTAGAAATTTCAACAAGAAAAAGAGCTATTATTGAATACTTAAACCACAAATAAATGAATAAAACATAATTTAAAAATTTGTAGATATAATCAAATTTCAATCCCCATTCTTGATTACAAAATTGAGAATGGGATTTTTTTATCATACAAAAGTAACTTTTTTGTCACCTTTTTGTCACCTTCCGAATACTCAGTCATATCATAAAGCACAACTAATCTATAATATAAAAATTATTAAAAGGTGAAAACATAGTGATTTTTCTTGCTTGTAAATCTTCTTATGTTCGTATTAAATAATTGATAAATAATTATTTATAAATATAATTATTAATAATTAAAATATAGAAAGGTCAAATATGCAAAGCGAAGTAAAATTAGCGTTACTAAACTCAAGTGAACTGGAAACAGCTATAGAGCGTGCTTTAAACAAATCCAACTCTCAGCAGCGTCAGGAAAACGCTGAGTCAGTACACAAAACAGAGGAAAATATCAAGTTTTTCTCAATTAAAGAAGCGTGTAAGATTCTCGGTTGCTGCAGAACTACTATTTTCAACTGGTGCAGGCAAGGTCTTATTAGCTATAAGAAGATTGGTAGAAGAATTCTTTTCAGGAAATCAGATTTGGAAAACTGCGGCAGCACTGTTTTTATTGAAAGTAATCGTATGAATTTAACAATTAACGGAGGTAGAAATGAGCTATAATTATAAATTTATTAATAAGAACGATTTTCTTGAAGCCACTCGTGGTGGCTTCGATTTCTACAACTTTGTTATGAGAAAACAAGGTGTGAATCTACGTATAAAAGAATCTAACAATTCACTTAAAAATCCTTTCTATAACGATACTAAAGGCAGTCTTTCGATAAACTTTCAAAATGATGAATACTTATTCAATGACTTTGGTGATACTCGCTTTCGTGGTGATGTATTGAATTTTGCTGGATTTTACTATAACTTAAATACTGATACAGAACTACAAAAAATTCTAATTAATTGCTGTAAAGATTTAGGAATTAGCAATTTGCTTGTAGTAAACAATAGCTTTGGAATAAAAGCAGTAATTGAAAGAGATAAGTTTCTTGAATTTGAAAAAGAATATTGGGTAAATTTTGGCATTTCAATTGAAATTCTAAATAAATATGATGCTGTTTCGGTAGATTATCTTCTTTTATCAAAAAAGAATTATAAACTTTTCAGTAACAAGAAAAATCCAATATTTGCTTTCAAAGAACTGGAATGTAGTAAGATATATCAACCACTTAGTAAAAAATACAAACACCAATGGTTTCCCAAAAAGAAAATTGATACTCCTTTCGGATATAAACAATTAGAGAACCAAGGCGACTTACTCATTATAGCTGCTGGTGAGAAAGATGTTTTGTCTTTAGCTTCGCAGGGATATTCTGCAATCAGTTTAAATAGTGAAACGCAAACCAATATTGACAAAGATTTACTGAATGATTTAAGCAGTCGTTTCAGAACTATAGCAGTTCTTTATGACATTGATGAAACAGGTAAAAAAGCAGCAAAGCAATTATCTGAAAAATATGCTTTTAGCATCATTGAACTTCCTAATGAGTTGTTAGAATTAGGATTTGGGAAAGATGTAAGTGATTATTTCAAAGCAGTTGTAAGTGGAGCTAATCAAGAATTATTCAGTGTTGAGAAGTTTCGGGAGTTGGTTGAAAAATCAATTTCAATAAAACAAAAGTTAAATGCTGTACCTGATTTGGAATATTCAAATTTACCCGATTTTTTTCAGGATTTATTAAGCAAATTTAATTCAAAACAAGAAAGGGACTTGATTCTGTTAAGCTCGTTAGCAGTGCTAAGTGCTTGTATTCCTAATTACTATGCAATTTTCGATAATTTCATAATTTATCCCAATCTTTACCTATTTGTAGTAGGAAATCCAGCTTCGGGCAAGGGCGTAATTGGATTTTCAAGAATACTTGTTGAAGCATTGGATAATGAAATTTTTGAAGCAAACAAACGTATGCAGGAGTTACAACAGAAAGATAATGATATAAAAAATATTTCTTGCCCCAGGAAAATTATTTTACCAGCGAATTCAAGCTCTACTGGATTTTTTGAATTACTGCACAAAAATAATGGAAACGGATTAATCATTGAAACAGAAGCAGATACGCTTTCATATATTTTTAAGAAAGATTACGGAGATTATTCTGATGGGTTCCGCAAGGCATTTCATCACGAACCAATAAGTTTTTATCGCCGCACTCAAAAAGAATATATCTGCATTCAAAAACCTAAATTGAGTGTAGTTTTGAGTGGTACTCCAGCCCAGGTTTTTACTCTTATTCAAAACAATGAAGATGGACTGTTTTCGAGATTTATTTTTTTTCTGATAATCCAAAAGGCAGAATTCAAGAATGTTTTTGCAAGTTCTGAAAATAATATTGAGGATTTTTTCATGAAAAGGGTCTATTAATTCGAGATTTATATTCTTCAATGCTTCAACGTAAAAATCCTCTTCAATTTGAAATGACGAAAAATCAAAAAGAACGATTTTTAAAATTATTTCAGGATTATCAGGATTTAGCTGAGGTGCTATGCGGTTTTGGTGGTAGTGCAATCGTTTTTCGTTTCGGAGTAATTTTTACAAGAATTTTAATGATTTTGACATTCTTTCGGGGAGACTTCGATTTTGTAAATGATAGTGTTATTCAATCAACGGACTTCGATTTTGAAACGACTTGTAATTTAATTAGTTCATTAGTTCATCATTCCATTCGTGTATATCAGAGCTATCCTGAACAAATAAATCGCATTTTTGAGTTAAGTAGAAGTAACCAAATACTTTACCAGGAATTGCCTGATAAATTTAAAAGGTTAGAGGTTTTACATTTATGCAAAAAATTTAATATAAGCATCCCTACTTTAGATCGGCTATTAAAAAATATACAATTATTTTCAAAAGTTGGTAATGGTAATTATAAAAAAATACTAATGATAAAATGATAAAATGATAAACTATTCTTTATCAAGTTTATCAAGTTTATCACTCTTATCAAAAATGTTTTTAAAATTAATAACAAAAAATGAAAATAGAAATGAAAAAAATAATAAAAATGCAAAAATGGAGTATTCTTTTATTCATAAAACAATTTAGGTTATGAGTATAAAACTTGAATAAAACCGATAACAAAATAAATGAATTTATCAAAATAACAGAGGCAAGTATGGATATAACTGCATTGATTAAGAAAAGGAAGTTTGCTTGTAAATATAGTGAAAATTCAGAAAATATGTGCATATTAATTTCAATAAATATCAGCATATTTCAATTTATTTCAATATGTTTCGATTTATATCAACTTTTTAGTAACACAAGCAGTAAATATCAACAAATATCAATTATTATAAATAAATACTTGCAAATACCAACAAATTCAATATCTTTAATTTTTTGAAAGGCAAAACAATGACAGGAAAAGAATTTAGTACAATAAGGAGATATAACCTTATAACTCAAAAGCAGGTTGCAAAAATGTTAAATTACAGGTCTGAACTACCGATTCACGATATAGAGTATCAGGAAATAGTTCCTGAAAGAATAATAAAAATATTATCAGATTTATGTGGTTTGAACTTTGAAGATGTTCAAAACGAAGAGTGGCTCAAGAATTACATTGATAAAATTCCAGAACGCTTTAAGCATCGCAAAAATTTTGACCCTCAATATGCTTACAACAAAAATAAAATCATTCTAAACAACCTTTCCATGTTAAGAAAGAGGAATCGTTGTTGTTGAATGATTTATAGAATTATTTGATAACTATTTTTGTTTTTATTTAGAATTTCTTAAATTGTAAAATTATTTGAAGTAGAATAATGTTAGAAATTCAATTTCATATAAAATCAATAAAGTGTTGGAAATGTGTTGGAAAGCAATTTTAATGATTCATAACAGATTGTTTTATATAGAGATACAAAAATGAAATACATTCCAAAACGAAGTGAGAAATCTCAAGTTACTTTTAAACAATGACTTGTAAGATTTCTCGCTCCGCTTACCAATGACATCTGTTACTGTCATTCTGGCGTATGCCAGAATCCATCTTACTTTTTATTTATTAGTCATTGGTCATTAGTTATTAGTAAAAATACTAATGACTAATGACCAATAAAAACTATTTTTTAAGATGGATTCTGACATTCGT
>DAIOVK010000299.1:0-4483 GCA_036759045.1 Kapaibacterium sp. (SeqCode)
ACAAGTAAGAAAGAACACACCCCTTTGTCCCCTCTCAAGAGGGGAATTAGAATTGCGGTAAATAAAGGAACATATCAGCTCTTTAAGCAGGAGAGCTGTTAAAGGTTCTATTAATAAATGTAGTATTTTCTAAGGATTAAAGCATATTATCTTATTTGTAATACACTACTACTCTATATTTAATTTATTTTATCATCTAGGAATGTTGGGTAAATAACTAAAATAAATTTTGTTATATTTTACTTATCAGCTATTTGCAATTGACTGAATGCCGTTATCTATAAAACTCACCCCCTTTTTTCTTGAAAGATTTAGTCAGTTTATAAAAAATCAAATGAAATATTTATTATTATTAATTATATCGGTAAACTTTGCCTTTTCTCAATATTCAATTAAATCGATTGATACTGTCTATAACTTTACACCTGGCGAAGGGCAAAATTTTGGGCAGTCAAATGAATACTATCCACAAAATATTTTCGGTTTTCCGGATACAAATGCTACCATACAAGTGCCTTCAGCAAGTGAATATCAAATATTATCTTTGGGATTTGGTGGCGAAATTGTTTTAGGAATAAAGAATACAAAAATCATCAATGGCAATGGTATTGATTTCACAATTTTTGAAAATGTGTTTTTAAATCCTGCTCTTACCAAATATTTTGTAGAGCCGGCTAAAGTTGCTGTTAGTCAAGATGGTATTAACTTCATTGAGTTTCCTTTCGATTCTACAACTTTAATTGGATGCGCCGGAACTTTGCCTACTCAAGGAAAAGTAAATCCATTTATTCCAGAAAACTGCGGAGGTAATGTTTTCGATTTAAATGATTTAAACCTTGATTATATTACTTATATTAAAATAACAGATATTTCGAAAATGGTTTTTGACAATCCTACCCATCAATATTATGACGTTACTATTTCTGGTTTTGATTTAGATGCAGTGGTGGCTTGGTTTACTGAAGATATTAACAGTTCTGTGGGGGAATTAAATTTTTCAAATTCAATTAAAGTTTACTCAGATTATATCGAAATTTTGGCTAAAATTAATGAATTTAGTTCAGTTTGTATTTACAATCTTTTAGGAAACATTGTTTTAAATGAAAGGAACAGTTCGAGAATAATAAATATTTCAAATTTAGCTTCAGGAGTTTATTTCCTGAAAATAAATGATGAATATTATAAATTTTTGAAAGAGTAGTCTTGTTCTCAGTTTGCTGATATCATGACTTTCTCCTTTTACTTTTGTCTAAAACTTATGACTCCTCTAAATTTTCTACTATTAAATTATGTTTTCTTTCATTAAAATAAGCATAGATGACTGAAGCAATTAACAAGCAATAGCCAATTATTAAACCAATAGTATTTCCAGTTGAATGAAGAAAATCAAAAAGATGAGATAAACCATAAACTATAAAGATAGTACCTATAAAATAGTAAATTTTTTTTGATAATTTGTTTTTTGATTTCAAAAATAATTTCATATTTTTATATTTTAAAGCTCCTGATATTGCAGAAAAAAAACCTCCTAATGCAAAATAGCAAAGAATAATAATAATTCTTGTGTAGTCCATTTTTTTCTCCTTTATAATTATTTTTTTTCAAGTTCTTTTATTGATTTTTCAATTAGTTGCTTTACTTTTTCTTTATAATTATTTCCAGAAAACATTTCTTCAAATTTAATAATTTTTTCTTTATTATTTATTTTTATTATTAATGCCGGCGTTTTATCAAAAGTATAATCATTTATTTTTATAACAGAAAACCCCATCTTCTTTACTTTTTTATCAAAATAGATTTCATCAAATTCAATTCTATCTTCAAATAAATTTTTTATAAAACAAACTGATTCTTTATTAAACATAGCACTTGAAACTAATATAGTTTTATATTTTGCACTCCAAAGCGTATCTAATGCAGCAACAGTAGCCAAACAATCCTTACAAACAAGGTTATCGCTAATAACAATAACAGAATTATTAATTTCAGAATATTCGACCGTTTGTAGATTAATTCCAAAAAGCAATGAAATAATTAGATATAGCATATTATTTTTTAAACTCCCTTATCAAGATTTGACCTTTTTCCTGTTCGTAGTCGTAATGAGTGGTAATTATTTTTCCATTATACAAATAATATCTGTTCCCTATTTTGGAAAATGCCTTATTCTCATTGCTATCACTGAATTGTTTACTATCAATATCAGATTTTGTTAAAACCCATTTTCCATCAACTCTTTCCCAGATATCATAATATAAGTTATATAATTGACTGCTTGTTTCGTCATTATTGACAAACGAATAGCATACAAAAATTTTGTTTTCGTCAATAAACTGAATATTATTCATTGTTGAAATAGTATTTGTATCATTTTGAAGAAAACTTATTACTTGAGCTGGATGCTGGTTTTTAAACTTCGATGTGAGATAGTAAACTGCTTTCCAATTTGGAATTCTTCTGGTTAATGTGTCGGTTTTTCCATTAATCAAATTTATAACTTTTATGCTGTATTCTGTTATATCTGTAGTAATTACTTCATTTTCAGATATATCTAAAACCTGCCGCGGCTGAAATAAAGTCCAGTAATAACCTTTTGGTTCAGGAAGTTGAATAAATTTAGAATTACCCGGTTCGTTTATATCATAATACCAGTAGTAAAAAGTGCTGTCTCGCTTTGTATGATAATACTCATTCAAGCCATAAACTTTATTACCTTTGATTTTTATACTATTTGCATAATAAAGTAGATTTTTATGAAATAAATCATTTAAATTAATTATATTAATTAATGAATCAGAGTCATTCGAAAATTTATAGACTAATAAGTATTTATAAATCAATACAAATAAAGAATCATTTGTAATATCAGCACTGCTAATGTTAGAGCGTTTGCATTCATAAGTAAACAAAGAATCCGGTATATGAATTTTAATTTCTTTTGTTAAACTTTCAGATATGTTCTTCAACGTAAAATTACAAACACTATCTGTTTTGGGAATAATGTAATAAAGATTATCATTTGTGTAAACCAATTGATACATAAAATCTTTTTCAACTTCAATTTCTTTATAATTAACATTAATCTCTTTATAATAATTAAGAAAGCTATTCTGTGTGGTTTGGCATAGCATAAATAAAGATAAAATCAATGTAAGCATATTTTTTCCTTTTAAATATATAGGGCAGTATAAAAATACTGCCCCGAATTTAATAAATATTATTCAAATATATGAATTACTAGTCTAATTCTAAATTATATGAAGTCATTACCAATTGCATTTCAGCAACATTTTGATTTGCTTCTTGTGTTACTTCCCAGGTTATTGTTCTTGTGATATATTCAGTATCACTAATAATTAATGTATTAGAATAGCTACCACTGCTTACTGACGAATTTATTTGATTTTTAGCATAATCAAACATAACTTGACCTTGTCCTTGCATAAAAAAATACCATGAATCATCGCAACCATCACACCAAGTTACACCATCCCAACCACATATATATGAACTTCCAGCTTCGTTGCAATACAAATAACATCCGTCTCCAAAGCAACGAATTTGAACTGTTTCATAATAGTCACCAATTATTCCACCGTTGTATGTTCTTGTTTCTGTATAAGTTTGAGTTTCAGAAAAAGATGTGTTTTGTATTAGCACAAATAATAAAACGAATAAAAACAAAATTTTTCTCATTACATTTTCCAAATTTAATTTAACAATTTTTTTAGAATAAATTAAGTTCATTTACCTACTTTGCAATTTTTAAGTATTTCTCCCAAGTAGGAAATGAAGACCTATTTAAAATTTGCATAAATGAACTATTACAAATCTATAAAAAAAAAAAAAACCAAATATTTTTTTCACTTTTTTTGATTATTAATAAAAATTAATTTGTTGCTCATTTTTATTCTTAACAAGTTGAAATTGGAAAGTAGGGTATATGTAGTAGTACTTCTTAGTATTAATATCAACTCTGTTGTTCGCATGACTTTTCTTTACCCACCTAAAATATCAAAAAAAACTGCTTATTATCTCACCTTACGCATTCCCCTCTTGAGAGGGGCAGGGGTGTGTTCTTTTTCTTTTACCAAGTTGTGATTTGATTCGATGAAATATTAGCATAAACTATGATTTATTTGATTAATGAGATTAAGATTATTTACTTTTTAATAAATATCATATTAATCATAAGCATCACAGTATAAAACGAAATTAGAATAATAACAGACATACAAGAACACACCCCTGCCCCTCTCAAGAGTAATGTCACTTGATTAGAGAAAAATAATAAAGAACGGGGATAAATTGTTTACTTAGAAAGAATTAAAATAAAATAATTTTATCTGTCATTCCGAAACGAAGTGAGGAATCTCAAGTTCTGTGGTAGCAATTAGTTGTGAGATTCCTCACTTCGTTGCCAATGACTTCTTTTTTCAGTCATACTATCAACAAGTTGATAGCATGACTTATCTCTTGTCAT
>DAIOVK010000300.1:0-4481 GCA_036759045.1 Kapaibacterium sp. (SeqCode)
TCATTGGTAACCCCCTGATAAAAGAAGACTTTTATTTTAAATGGAAATGACATAAAGTTTAGAAAGATTAGAAGGTTTAGAATGATTAGTAAAATTAGATTTTTAACTTTTGCAAAGCTCCGTGAAACTCGTGTGAAAGTATTTAGCTCTTATTACTTTCCAAAAGTTTAAAATTTGTTGAAAGCATTTGAACTTACCATAGCAATAGATTTGTTTTCTTTCTACTCAGTAGGAGTGTCCGGTTAGTAGAAATAATGATAAAAAAAAGAAAAACAACGTAGTTGCGATTTATCTTTACTACAAACAGAACACTCTTACGGAGTTTTGTAAACTCAAAATACTTTTTCTACAAACAGGATGCAACTACGTAGCTTTTCTTACACTTTGCGAAAGTTTCTTAACTTTCGTAAAGTTTTGTATAGAAAAGAAAAGATGTCATTGGTAAGGTTTAGAAAGATTAGAAGGTTTAGAAAGTTTAGATTTTTACATTTCGCAAAGTTGGGAAACTTTACGAAAGTATTGAGTACCTTTTACTTTGCGAAAGTTTCTTTGGCTTTCGGAAAGTAATTCTCCTTCCCAAGTGCAACTTGGGAAGGAGGATTTGCTATTTTAAAAAATTTATAAGCCATACTATCAATAAGCTGATAGTATGGCTCTTAACTCGCTTGCTAAATAAAATTAAATATTTTACTTAACTCTTTCAAACTCAATTCGTCTGTTTTTCTGTTTGTTTTCAGGAGTATCGTTTAATGTAATTGGTCTGTCGGGTCCATAACCTTCCGTAGTAATTCTTTCCGGTTTAATACCTTTTTTAACCAACCAATTTTTCACAGATTCAGCCCTATCTTTGGATAATTTAATGTTTTTATCACGTTTTCCTACGTTATCGGTATGTCCAGTAATTCTTACTTCCATATCAGGATATGCGATAAGAGTTTCATACGCTAAAATAAGGATAGAGTCCGATGCAGGAGTAATATCGGCTTTGCCAGTAGCAAAGAGTACTCCTTCAAGAACAATTTTAGCACCTACTTTTTGTGGTCCTAATGTCTTCTTTCCGAAATCGTCAGATGGGTCAAGAGGATTTTGCTTTTTAGCAACTTCAGTTCCGTCATCAACTCCGCCATCATCGGTGTCTGCTTTTGTTGGGTCTGTCTTGTATTTATTTACTTCGTCGCTATCAATAAGACCATCACCATCGGTATCAATTTTTAATGGGTTGGTTTTATATCTTAATACCTCATCACCATCATTAAGACCTTCGCCGTCGGTGTCCGCTTTTAATGGGTCTGTTTTGTGCTTTAGCACTTCATCGCCATCGCTGAGTTTATCGCCATCGGTATCTGCTTTTAATGGGTCTGTTTTGTATTTCAGCACTTCATCGCCATCGCTTAAGCCATCACCATCTGTATCCGGTTTTAATGGGTCAGTTCTATATTTTAGTACTTCATCGCCATCGCTTAGCCCATCTTTATCAGTATCGGCTATTAGTGGATTAGTTTTGTATTCATTAATTTCTTCACCGTCTTTCAATCCATCACCATCGGAGTCCGGATTAAGAGGATTTGTATTGTAAGTATTTACTTCTGCACCATCTTTCAAGCCGTCGCCATCGGTATCAGGATTGTCGGGGTCTGTCCCAATTGCTTTTTCATAAGCATTTGTGAGTCCGTCTCCATCTCTATCGCCTTCGTCTGGTCCGAAAGTATAAACAACAGATAGAAGTCCGCCCCAAAATCCGTCTATTTGGTCGTCCAATGGTGGATTGAGCTTATCCGATGGAGTGAGATTTCCATGAGCTGAAAGTTCTAATCCCCAATTATTATCTAATTGATAATGAAATCCGAGACCCATTGGGAATGTAACGCCAAATCCATTGTCATCGGCATCAGGAGCTTGGGCTTTGCGGTATTCGTCATTTTTCCAGTAAATACCTCCAACTCCAACAAATGGGTAAATGATGAAATTATCAAATTTAAGCAAATTCCAACGTAAACGATAATCCAAGCTTAGCATTGTCGTTTTATAATCGGAATAACCGTTTAAGTCTGGATTCTCTCCGCTATTTTTTATATAGCTAAATCCAGCTTCACCCCAAAAGTTATCATCGTAAGTGTGAAGGAATAATAATCTAATTTGTGGGTCAAATGGCCTTTCTACAGACTCATTGACTCCAAATGATAATCCTCCGCCTACTCCAATAGAGTATTTTGGGTCCGCATTTGTATTAGAACAAATAATAAATAAAGAAAATATGATAATGAAAAGTTGTTTAAAGTGCTTCATAAAAGCTCCGTTTATAGTTAAACAAAAGTAAATTTTCTTTAGCAATTTTCTTAAAATCAGTAATAATCAGTAATAATCAGTAATTAGCTATAAAACCAAATAATTACCTCTTATTTTAAATTCAAAATTAAAAAAACAAAATGTAACAACAAAAAAAACATTTATCATTTATCACTTATCACTTATCATTTATCAATTAATAATTAATCATTAACAATTAATAATTAATAATTATCATTTCGCTTTCCATTTCATCCACACTGCTTTATTAATATCATTAGCAGCATCACCCATATTCCATTTTCCTACATCTAAATTTTCAAGCCAATTTAAAAATTTATTTACATTTTCTCCTTTGAAAATAGTTCCGTGTTGAGGAGCAATCATTCCGGGATTAATTGCTCTAACGTAATTAACCCATTGTTTTAAAGCGGAATTTGAAGGCATCCACCTTTTATGAAAAAGTTCCATATACTTAATATGCTGTTCAAAATCATTAACAAAGAAATCGGAATCATTACTTGGCAACAAGGCAGCACCGATATCGCCAGAGAATAAAATATTAGCAATAGGGTCATAAGTAGAAAAATTTCCAGATGAATGACAGTAATGAGCTGGTACAAGGTAAAGCTTATTAGTTTTGCCTATAACAATTTCCATACCTTCGTCCGGAATTGGTTTAAGGTTTAAATTTGTGCCCATACTAAAATGGGCAATGAATCCGGTCCAAATCCAGGAACAAAATACTTCCACATCTTTGCATAAGTCCATCCACATTGCAAGTGAAGAAGAAATATCAGGGTCTTGGTGACTTGAAATAATTTTTTTTATATTATTTGTATTTACATACTGAGTAATTTCAGTAAGAACCTGTGGGAAAATCTCAATCCCACCCGGGTCAAGTAAAACAGCTTCTTCATTGCTAACAATAAGGTATTCATTAGTATCAATTACAACATCTTTTTTTTCATTGTCGCGTCCAAATACAATCCATTTATGGTTACCGTTGTCAAAAAGAATTTCATTTTTCATAGATTTATTCCTGATTTAACTAAATTTTTCAACAAGAAATCGCCTTCTTCGATTTTTTCTTCAATTTCTTCTAAATTTTTTATAAGCATAGCGTACATATCTTTTATATGATTCACAAGTCCTGAAAATTTTTGCCTGCCCCCTGCTAAATATGAAGATTCAATTGAAATGTAAGACCCCATATAATTAGCAATAAAGCCATTTCGTTTTATTCTCTCAATAGTTTGTCTAGCCCTGTTAATAGTACCTTGTGTAGCTATAAACATATCATTAATACTATTCATTACATCAATATTATTTTTAGAAATTTGAATAATATTTTCTTTTAAAATTCGATTTTCTTCTGAAAACGCATTTGAAGTAATAATTTCCTTTATTTCTTTACTTTTTAAAAGATTAACATCATTTAAAGACATTTTGTAACCTTGTTCCCTGTTGTTTTTTTCAATAGATTTATAAAGAGAAAGCAGATAAGCAGTAAGTCGGCGAACACTAATTGAACTAATAGTGATTTCCCTTGCCATTACCCCTGTTAATTGTTCCAAATTATTTAATTCAGGTGCTATTTGAGATGGTAAATCCGATAGAAAGCCGGATAGAGTAATTAGAGATTGACCTTGATTGTTGCCAATTTTTGCTGCCTGAATAATTCCATTAATTGCCAATAGCTTTAGTTCAAAACTTATTCTTCGCATAGAACGAGCTCCGTTTAGAACCTCTACTCCTATGTTAAAAACTCTTTCTATATCTGTTGTATATTTTTCTAATATATTATTCATATTTCAAAAAACATTTTTAGAATGAATTTACTACATTTATTTCAATTAAAAAAATATTTTTTGGAATATATTGTTTAAATTTTATTATTTTAATTTTATATAATCTTAATTTTGTTGTAGTTTATTTGGAGTAATTTTTTTTAAACAATTTGATAAAAAGAATATAACTTGAATTATTCATAAATTCAATACTATTTTTAATTAATATCTAATATTAAATGATTTACTTGAAATATTGAAAAAAACTTAGTTTTGCACTACTTCCCAAGTTGCACTTGGGAAGTAAAATTTCTTTAAAGCTGTGCTTTGCATCTTTAACTTTATAAATGAACAGATAAAGCATAGCTTTTGTGATAATTTCCTTCCCAAGTGCAACTTGGGAAG
>DAIOVK010000301.1:0-1583 GCA_036759045.1 Kapaibacterium sp. (SeqCode)
ACTTGCCTACTTTTGAATATAAGTATAATCCTAAGATTTTATCGGATTCCATTATTAGCTGTATAGTATATAATGCTGAACCCAGATTATACTATTATTGTATATCAGAAAATTTAGGACAAACTTGGACTTATTATCCTTATTATATTTCAAACGATAGTGCAAGATTGGGAGTAGAATTTTTTTTAAATTCCGGTGTGGGCTGGGGAGTTCTATTTCGGCACAAAATTGAACAAACAGGTGATAATATAATTATAAAAACAACTGATAGCGGCAAAAACTGGATAAAAAAGTTAGATGCTTGGATTGAACCAGCTTTTACTTTGTTAAATATTAATTTTATAGATTCTTTAAAAGGTATATCAACAAGTAGAGCAGGAAAATTTTTATATTCTAACGATGGTGGAGAAAACTGGATCAAAGACTCTTCATTCATATCTGAAGATATTAGTGAAATTATGACTTATGCTGCTTTCCTTTCTCAAAAAAGGTTTATTATAAGTAAAATACTTGGTCAGGTATTTATGTATGATGAAGATGGTTTTACAGGCGTAGAAGAAAAGCAAACGGAAAATATTTCAACTGTACAGGTTTTTCCTAATCCTGCTACAAATCAAATTGAATTTAAACTGCAATTAAATGAACCACAAACTTTAAAATTTGAAATATTCGATATTCTTGGAAATCAAGCATTACCAAAAATAGAACTTTTTTCGGAATCGACAGAATTTTCTCAAACAATCGATATTTCAAATTTACCAACCGGAGTATATTACATTGTAACAAGTGCCAACAAACAAAAGACAGCAGCTAAATTTATAAAGGTGGAGTAGGTGGGAATTTGTAATAATTAAAAGTCATGCTATCAACTTGTTGATGGTATGACTTTTAATTTTTATTAAGTTTCTCGTGCTAAATGAAAATAGAAAAATCTAAACTATCTAATCTTTCTAAACTATCTAAACCACTTAAAACAACTTCAAAGAAATCATAAACTCTTTGGATAGGCGTTGCTCTCTTTGAAAGCCAAATCCATAACCAAAAGCAAGATTTGTTTTAAGTAATGAAAAGAAAACAAGTTCAAATTCGAGTTGAGTTCCAACAGAGTAAGCAGTTTGAATTTTGCTTAATTGATTAAAATCGCTTGCTAATACTGAAGAAAAGACAGACAAGCGGGAATAAGTAACGTAGAACCAAAGCCAGCCAAAACTTCTAAATCTTAATGGCGAAGAATTCCACTCCAGCATTGCTTTGGCAAAATTCTTAGCTCCCAACTGATTTATCTCAAATCCGGGAAAACTTTCCATACTTCTGTATCTTTGAGCATCTTGATAATCTACCCAATTGTTGCCGAATCCACCAAAATAAAAATTAGTGAAAGGATTTTCCTTGTTACCAAAAGAATGACCAGCATAAAGCTGTATCCAGAAAATTGAGTTTTTCATCGGTAAAAGAGTTGCTAATGAAACATCTGCAAATAGCTTTGGGATATATTTTTCATTAACCAAGCTATTGTAGAAATAGAAATTAGACGAAATCCCGTTTTCGTCTTCTACACTACCAAGCGATTTCGTCATAAAACT
>DAIOVK010000301.1:1683-4479 GCA_036759045.1 Kapaibacterium sp. (SeqCode)
TAGACGAAATCCCGTTTTCGTCTTCTACACTACCAAGCGATTTCGTCATAAAACTGTATTTTAAACTAAACAATCCTGTAAAAAGTTTGTCGAAAGAGGCATCTACATTTTGGTAATCAGGCATTTTTTCCAAATCGAAATAGCCAGCCAGACGAATTGACCAACTAAATTCTTCAGGGTCTTTATGTATTATAATATCATCTTTATATTTTAAAGCAATCGAATATCCTTTTCTGCTGACTTTTGTAGGACCGAACAAGTCGTAAAAATTTGCATAATTATATGTTGCTCTCAAGTTCCAGCGCCAGTAAGAATAATCGAAATTTATATGAAAACGCTCCTTTTCCTGAAGTTGAGGATTTGGAGTATAAGAAACTGTTGTTTTTAAATTTGATACGGCAATTGGGTCCATTAAATTGAATTTATATCCAAAAGCAGCGTAATCTTTGTATCCTTCTACTATCGGATAAAATCCGGCAATTCCCATTTCTGATATAGGACTGTAGCTACCTTCTGAGATATTTAACGAATCAATATTCATTGAGGATGCTGGTGGAAGAATCCAGCTTTTTACTATTGGATTCTCTTCAACTATTTTCTGCCCAAAATAATCTATTGCTTCAACATCTTCAAGCGGCTCAATTTTTATAACGCAAGGCAACATTCCTTTGCCTGTATATTTAAAAACGAGCAGCGAATCTTCAGAAATCTGCAAAGGACGGAAGAAACCTGTTTCAGTATTAGTTAAGATGTCGAGTTTCTTTGTTTCCAAATTTACACGAAAAACGTTTGAAACGCCGGTATAATAAGAAGTTCCGAAGACATATCTGCCATCGTCAGAAAAAACAAATTCAGAAGCATTGCTTCCTTCAAATTCATATATTATTTCCGGTTCAAAACTGCCCAAAGATAAATTATGCAAATCCAAACGAACCAATTCCTGCTTTCCTAATGCGTCGGAGAGAGTACCAAGAAGATACTTCCCTTCATTTGAAATAGTTAAATTAAAAAAGCTTTTCCCATACTGAAGAGTGTGGATAGGAACAATTTTTTTATAAGGTGCCGGAATATTTACTATTGTGGCTCTTCCACTAAAATGCTGAATTCCCCAAAGAGAATTATCTATTTTATTTAAAGCAAAATCGCCCGTTCTGCTGTATTCAATCAATTCCAGATTTTCTTCAGTTTGAATATCAAAGCATCGAAGAGAACGCCATTTCCCGTTGTGCGTAGAGTAAAAGATTTTTTCCTGCTCTGGATTATAAGCAATTGAAGTAACTTCATAAAGAGAGATGCCAACTAAATTAGTTAACTGTTCTTCTTTTCCGGTTTCAATATCAAATGAAGAAATATGAGCAAGAGAGCCGGGATAATTCACAGCAGCGAGCAATTTTTTATTTTTCTTATCAAAAAAAGGAGTTGAAACCGAGCCAATAGCTTCATCGGTTATTTGTCTGTATTCAGTAATTTTATTTTTTTTAATTTTTTCAAAATTCTTCTGCTGGAAATCTTTTTCGTATTTAATCCATTCGTCCCAGCAGTCCGAAAGGGAAATATTGAATGTATGTTTAAATTGAGAAGCGTAGAAGCGGTAGCTGTCTTCAGTTCTGGAGTAGAATTGCATTAGTTTTTCAACTCCGTATGTCCTTGCCAAATAGCTAACAAAACGAGTTCCGTAAAGATATGAATTTGCTCCGACCTGAAAATCAACAGTTGTGCCTTCTGTTTCTAATCCGGCAACTCTATAAAAATAGTTATTTTCCAAAGCTAAAGTGCGGAAAACCATTTCATCATAGCCGCCAAGTGTTCGCCCCAGACCACCAGAGAGCCAAGTCTCCATAAAAACTGCTATTCCTTCCTGATACCAGCGCGGACAATACCAGCGCGGAGTTGTCAGATAGCTGTAAATATGTGAAATGGGATTATCGTTATCTGGAAGTACTTTGCTACCGAAAATTGAGCGGTAGAACCTATCAATAGCAGCGGGCTTATCAGTCATTACAACGTGGGTTAACTCGTGGCTCATCAGCCATTGCATTCGTTCATTGCTAGGAATTATTCCAAATGTGTAGTTGAATGGAGAAACTCCAATCATTAAGAAATTACGAGGAATTACTATTGTTCCGCCATTACCGACATCGCTAAAATCTTCAAAAAAAACAGAAATTCGTTCTTTTGATTTATAATCCCAGATTGTATCTATTTGTTTTATTGAGTTTTCAAGAGAAGCTGCTGCGTGTGGAACAAGATATTTACTACCTTTGAAAAAGTATATTAGCTGTTGTGATTCAGTTTCAAATTGCTCTAATTCCTGAGATAATATACTTAACGGGAAAATAAAAGTTAAATAAAAAACAATAAGTATTCTATTTTTCATATATTTCAATTATAATTTTTTTGATAAAATTTTATTTAAATGTTATTGAAATAACTTTAATCAAAATTCAATAAACAAAACACAAATTAATAAAAAAACAATAATACTATACTTTATTTCTATATTGAGAGAGAATAAGGATGTATTTTTCAAGGAAACGGCTGGTAAGTTGTCGGTTATTGGTTATTGGACATCTGTCGCTTATCATTTATCACTTATCATTATTTATTGAGCGTAGTCGAAATGACAAACAATTAAAGAACACACCCCCTGCCCTTCTCAAGAGTAATTTTACTTGAATAGAGTAAATTATCTGTATTTTACTTCTTTACTGCAAAATTAGATATTTATTAGAGTGTTATTCCTAACCCCCTAATAAAGCAAATGCTTTATTATAATGGAGATGATATCACTAAAAG
>DAIOVK010000302.1:0-4476 GCA_036759045.1 Kapaibacterium sp. (SeqCode)
TATAAGGGTATTAAGCAAGCAACATAAACAAAGAAAACTTTTACCTTTCCTTTATCGTGTTCACGATTATCCGAACCTGGTCAAATTGAAAGAAGCCCTTGATTTTCTCTTGCTTTACGGAAAGAAAAAGAAATTCAACATCAACAATTCAAAGGAATTAAACAGCTACATTAGTCAGTTTGAAGGAAAGCCGGAAAAACCAATTGTAAATCAACTTCTACTTAGAACGATGGCAAAAGCTGAGTACACTCCAGATAATATTTCACATTATGGGTTAGGTTTCAAGGACTATACTCACTTTACTTCGCCTATAAGACGATACCCCGACCTTATCGTTCATAGGTTAATCAAGCTTTATACTGAAGCTACACTTGAAAAAAGCCGAATAGCTGCTATTGAAAAGCGTCTTTATATTTACAGCAGTCATTGCAATGAGCAGGAGAGAATTTCTATGGAGGCAGAAAGAGCTTCTGTCAAACTTGCTCAGGTTATTTTAGCAAAAGAACATACTGGAGAAATCTTTGAAGGAACAATTTCAGGTGTAGCTAATTTCGGAGTTTTCGTCCTTTTAGATGATTTATTTGCTGAGGGCTTGCTTCATATCAAAGATTTAGTCGATGATTTTTATATTTTCGATGAGAAAAATATCAGACTAATTGGACAAAATCATAAGAAAATCTTTTATTTTGGTAAAAGAATAAAAGTGAAAATAATGAATGCCAATGTTTTCAAAAGACGACTTGATTTGAAATATGAAGAGTGATTTTCCTCCGTCTTTAAAAAAATAAAATAAGTCATCCGATGACTTCAAGTCATCGGATGACTGCTGCTCTAATGTAATAATTCGTTAAAAGACTTACTATTTTGTGTCATTCCGATACGAAGTGAGGAATCTCAAATCTTGTGGTATCATTGACTTGTGAGATTCCTCACTTCGTTACCAATGACATCTTTATTTGTCATTCTGACGAATGTCAGAATCCATCTTTGGAAAGCAAGTGAGCTTGCTCACTTGTAACATTTGGGCAAGCCCAAATGCTTCAGTTAAATTGCTATTATTGAATAGCGACCAATAATAAAATAGATTCTGACATCCGTCAGAATGACACTTTTCGTTATGTCATCTCCATTTAAATAAAGTACTTGCTTTATAAGGGGGTTCGGAATGACAAGATTTTATAGTAAGTTTTTCAAAGAGATATTACACTAAACGTAGAGAACAGAAATGCATGTTATCTACAGATTATTCAAAAACCAAACTCAACTTTAAAAAGAGTTATACAAAAACAATTCATACTATTAACAAACTGCTATTAAAACAAAAAGATAAAATAAAATTTGCTTTTATATTTAAAAATAATTAATTTGAAACATTGAAAAAAACAAAATTGAAAGGAAAAGCTATTTAAATATAGTGAAAGGATATGCACAAACTAAGAATATATATTGATACATCGGTTATTGGTGGCTGCTTCGATAAGGAATTTGCTGAGTGGTCAAACAAATTATTTGATGAGTTTATTGATGGTAAAAAGATAGCAGTAATTTCAGACATCACATTAGAAGAACTTGAACATGCACCTGAAAACATCAGAATATTAATTGACAAAATTCCAAATGAAAATATAGAATATGTCGCTTTAGACAATGAATCTGATAATCTTGCAGAATTATATATAAAAAATAAAGCAATTACAAGAAAATTTCTTGAATATGCCCAACATATTGCTATATCAACAGTTGTGAATGTCGATGTATTGGTTAGCTGGAATTTCAAGCATATTGTGAATCTTGAACGAATAAAAAATTATAATTCAGTAAATATTAAATATAATTACAAATTAATTGAAATCAGAACTCCAAGGGAGGTGTTATATGGAAAATATTAATGAAAAAGAATTTAATTGCGTTAAACTTATGAGAAATATTCGAAATAAAATTCATAATAAATACAAAAATAATCCGGAATTAAGGAAAATTGAATTAGAAAGAATTAGGAAACAACGGAATATTAATATTCAAACAAAAAAAAATAATAATTGAATTTAAATATTTATAATTTTTATATATTTTTCGTAATTATTAAAAAAGTCAATAGTAAATCTGCTTTAAAATAAAAATAATTAATTTAAAATATTGAAAAACAAAATATTTTAAAGGAAAACTATTTAAATATAGTGAAATAAAATTCATAAGTAAGCGTGAGCTTACTTTCGTTCTAATCAGGAAATTGACTATTTTTAGAATGAGTAACTACAAGAAAGACGCAATTAAATTAATTTATAATTTTAGAAATAAATACTAATAATACATTATGATTTATGAAAGTTAAAGAGATGATAGAAATAATAGAACTTGACGGATGGTACTTAGATAGAATAAAGGGTAGCCATCGCCAATTTAAACATTCTGTAAAAAAAGGAACTGTTACAATAGCTGGAAAACTTTCAGTCGATATGCCGATAGGAACTGTTATTAGTATTTTAAAACAAGCAAAATTAAAATAGGATGAATATGAAATACACTATTATTATTGAGAAAGGAAAAAACTCTTATGGTGCATACATTCCTGATTTACCGGGCTGTGTGGCTGTAGGAGAAACTGAAGAAGAAGTTAAGGTGTTAATAAAAGAGGCACTGGAATTTCATTTGGAAGGCATGAAATTAGATTCTAAAAGAATTCCCAAGCCAAAAACAAAATTTTTCGAAATGGAAGTTGCTTTGTAAAAAAGCATAAATTTAAAATACATAAGTAAGCGTGAGCTTACTTCTGTCTGAACCTTGATTTGCTTGATTTGCTTGATTTAAAGATTATTTGATTATTTCTTTCTTAATTAAGGAATCCTATAATCCTTATAATCAAGGTTCAAGACAGAAATAATTTGCTTTGCAATAAAAAAATAATTAAGTTGAATAATTGAAAAAACAAAAATTTGAAAGGAAAACTATTTAAATATAGTAAAATAAAATGCACAAACTAAGAATATATATTGATACTTCCGTTATTGGTGGCTGCTTCGATGAGGAATTTGCTGAGTGGTCCAACAAATTATTTGATGAGTTTATTGATGGTAAAAAGATAGCTGTTATTTCAGAAGTTGTTGTTGAGGAACTTTCTAAAGCAAGTAACAACATACAAAATAGAATAAATGATATTGATTCATCAAATCTAGAAATTATTTTTAGAAATAATGAAGTTGATTTATTAGCGTTTCAATATATAGAATGCGGAGCTATAACTACAAAGTATAAAGAAGATGCTTTACATATAGCTTTAGCAACATACTATAATGTTGATGTATTAGTCAGTTGGAATTTCAAACACATTGTAAATTTGAACAGAATTTTAAAATATAATTCAGTTAATCTATCTAATGGATATAAAATAATTGAAATTAGGACACCAAAGGAGGTGATTTCAAATGAAGAAAGATTTTGATTGTGTAGAAATGAAAAGACAAATCCAAGAAAAGATTTGGTTAGAAGCGGGTGAAACTTTTCAAGGATTATTGGACTTATTGAATGAAAATAGAAAAAATAATCCTTTGTTAAAAGAGCTACTTGAAAGGAAAGAAAAAGAAAATCAGTTAGAAACTGTTTAAAATAAATATGTAAGCATGGTCTTACTTATGTCTGAAAGCACACTCATCAGATGACTGGGAAGTCATCTGATAAGGTATTAATAATAGTTTAAAAAAAAAGAAAATAATATTTTGAATTTAAATAAATTAATTTTATATTTGTATTGGCTAAAAGTATTTTAAAGTAAATAAAATGAAAACAAAAAACGCATATAAAGAAGCAATGCGTTACATTGAAAACGCAAGAGAAACATTGAAGTTTGCCGGAAAAGACGGAAAATTCTATGCTGATGAAAAGTATGTAAAAACTGCTTCAGGAATTGCATATCTTGGCATATTAAAAGCTTTGGATACTTTGTTTGATGTAAAAAATTTACCCAAAAAAAGAGGTAGGAAATCAATAGATTATTATCAAAGTCATTTAGTAAAAGTCGATAAGAAATTACTAAATCATTTAAATAATGCTTACACAATTTTACATCTTGATGGTTACTATGGAGGATTAAAAAAAATTGATATAATACAATCTGGATTTGATGATGCAACAACAATAATAGATTCTATTAAGCAATACTGCAAAAATGGAAATGGTGTAAGTGAATAAAATTAAATTTGCTTTGCAATAAAAAAATAAGTAATTTGAAATGTTGAAAAACAAATATTTGAAAGGAAAACTATTTAAATATAGTGAAATAAAATAAATAAGTAAGCGTGGTCTTACTTCTGTTCTTAATTGAAAATCGCCAATTTTTTGTGTATGGAACGGCAGTAAAGGCAACGCCCCGCTTGGGGCGTTTTCCTTTTTGCTTCATACACGGGTGTTTGGCGATACCTCAATTCAGGGCATAATGTGAAAATGCCCTTTTTTTATATATATGGAGAAAAACATGTTAAA
>DAIOVK010000303.1:0-4457 GCA_036759045.1 Kapaibacterium sp. (SeqCode)
GAAGCAAATGCTTTTTTTAATGGAGATGACATTTTGATATTGCACTACTTGTTGTCGGTTTGGTATAAAACAAACGAAATTAAACAATTATGAAAGGTCCAGAGTTTTGAGTTTCGGCTCCACCATTATCACCTCTTCCCTTTTCAAAACAACAGAGCCAGGTGCAGAACCTTTGGGTTTATATACATTTTTCCTTTGAGTATAGCAAACCTGCACATATTTTGCATTACGCTGCTGAGAGTAATAAGCTGTAATAGAAGCTGCTTCTTTCAAAACGTCTTTGGGCGGCTTTTCATCTTTGCTGTTGAATTTCAGTATAGCATGCGAGCCACTAGAACCTCTTGCGTGAAACCAGTAATCATTTGGTTTTCCCAGCCCAAATGTCAATTCATCGTTGTTTGCAGCACTTTTACCTACATAAAGCATATAGCCACCACTTAATTCGAATACTCTGAACTTCGAATGCTCTTCGTTTTCTTTCGTCTGATTTAATTCCTTAAATTCACTATTGACTTTATTTCGAAAATCCTTTAACTGCTTTCTGTCTTTAATCTCTTTCATTTCGTTCAAATATTTATTTATTATGATTTCTTTTGTTTTTAAATTATTCAAAATTGAAATATTATGCTCTTTTTCTTCCCGCACCGAACGTGATTTTTCAAAATATTTCTGGCTATTTTCGAGCAATGTAAATTTTTCATCTAAAGGAATTTTGAATATATTTCCTTCATAATTAAAAAGTTCAATTTGTTTTCCCTGTTTTGTTTTCGGATTTGGTGCAGCTAGTAACAGCTCTGCCCAAAGTTTATATTCGCTTTCCTTATCTGAATCTTGTTGTTCTTCAATTCGTTCAATTCGTTTTTTTAATTTATTGTAGTATTTTTCTATTTTAGTAAAAAGTTCTTTAAATTCATTTTGATAACTCTGAACTTTGATGCCCGAAAAGAATTTTCTTTCAATTAAATAGCTTATTGAATTTGATGAATCCTTAACTTTTGGAAATTCATCTAATTTAATTAAAGATAGCAGCTCCTCCCTATCTTCATTTTCAAGTATATAAAAAATATTAAATTCAATGCAATTATTCTTAAATTCTTCAGCATTTTTGTAAAGTTCCAGAATTTCCTTTTTTGTTAAATCAGTAATTTGCTTTTCAAATGAAATATTACACGATTTTAAGAATTGCTCGGCATAGTACTTTCCCAAAAGCAAATCGCATTTTGTAAGTGCTTTGATTATTGAAATATTTTGATTTTCTTCTTTAAAAAAATTAAAACTTTGCTTTGGGATTAAAAATTCTTTTTTTACTAATTCAGATTTCTTTTTAAATGAATCTATTACGAAATCTTTTTTGTTTAGTAATACAGCATTGCTTTTTGAAGCACCAAAAAGAATGAAGTGAAGAAAAATATTTTCACTCTTGTCATTCTGAACGAAGTGAAGAATCTCATCATCATTTGTTCCATCAACATTTGAGATTCCTCGCTCAGCTTCGGAATGACAGGAAAAATTATCGGAATGGTCTGAAAAAATCTCAAAAACCACAATCCTTTCATTTTCAATTAAATAAATATTCTTTATTTTTTTTCCAATGATTTCTGGAAACTGATTAGAGTAATTCTTTCGTGATTTAGAAAAATTTGTTCTTTGGAAAAGGCAGGTTTTGTTAGGAAGTGCAGAAAATTGAACGTATTCAAGGGATTTTCCATCATACAAAGCAAGCATCAAAATGTTTTTTTCCTGCGTAAAACATTCAATAATAACAAAATCTTTTAAATATTTTAATTCTTCAACAAGTTTTATTAAAGTGTAATAATGATTAATCATAAAAAATTATTAAATTTGCAAAAAAACAAAATTATGAAAAAAAAGATAATAAATGGAAGATTTGATTGAAGTAGTAAAGAGAACGGGAGTAGTAACAGAGAACACGCTTTATTATTGGGGTTATCAATATAGATTAGGAAAAGAATATATTGTTCCTTATTTGACTCGGCTTGGCGTTTTTAAAAAAGGCGACAGCATTGCGGAAATCGGTTCAGCAGAAGGCGGAGTGCTAATGGCTTTCGCCCAGCAAGGTACAAATCGACTTCTTGCAACTGACATCGTTCCCTACAGATTGCACGATGGCGAACAAATTGCCAAAGCATCAAATTTAGAAATTGATTTTGTAAAAAATGATATAATCAACGAGCCAGTCCCTACTGAATGGAAAGAGAAGTTCGATTTAGTTATTCTTAGAGACGTAATTGAGCATATAGACGACACAAAAAAATGCTTAAAGAACATATCTAAATTACTTAAAAAAGGTGGCTCTCTTTACGTAACTTTTCCACCTTACACATCACCTTTTGGCGGGCATCAGCACACATTACAAAACATCTGGGGTAAAATCCCTTATATTCATTTATTACCAACATTTATATTTAGAAAGCTAATTTCAAGCGGACGCGCTCCGGACATAAATGAAGTTATGCGGCTGAGAGATATTAGATTAAACCATTGCAAACTCACAAAAGCTGCAAACGAATGTAATTTCGAGGTTTTCCACAAGGATTTCTTCTTTCTTCGTCCGGTTTATAAAATGAAATTCGGGCTTCCTGCTTTAAGATTAAATGCTATTTCTTTCCTGCCTTGTGTAAAAAATTTCTTTGCTCTTGAAGCATCTTATATTTTGAAAAAAAATTAATATTATATTTTAATTTGTTTTAAATTGGGAAAAATAATTTACAAATTTATAAAAAAATAATTGAACAATATGAGTGAACAATTAACAAAACTGCTTAAAGATTCAAAAGGAATGAGATGGACAGCTCTTTTCCTTGTTGCATTTACAATGCTATCTGCATATTTCTTTGTAGATATGATAGCACCACTACAATCATTATTAGAGAACAGCTATAAGTGGTCTCCATCGACTTATGGAATTTTCTCCGGTTCTGAATATATGCTAAACGTGCTTGGCTTTTTAATTCTTTCCGGAATTATACTTGACAAAATGGGAATTCGTTTTACTGGAATTACTTCAGCTGCTGTTATGGTAATCGGTGGTTTAATCAAGTGCTATGGCTTAACACCATATTTTTATCAAGGTGGATTCGGTTATGGTCTTTTTGAATCAATTGGAAATGCTATTGGACTACCACCTACTGCACTTGTTGCTGCAATTGGTTATGCAATTTTTGGTGTTGGAGTTGAAATGTGTGGTATAACAGTTTCAAAAGCAATAGTAAAGTGGTTTAAAGGAAAAGAAATGGCTCTTGCTATGGGTATGGAAATGGCTACAGCACGTCTCGGTGCTTCTTTTGCTTTTGCTTTCTCTCCAATGATTGCAGGAGTAAGCGGAGCAGGAAACGAAGTAACAGGAAATCCTTTAAATTCAGTATATTTTGGTCTTGCACTTCTTTCAATTGGTTTCCTTACCATATTTACTTATACATTTATGGATAAGAAATTAGAGAAGCAAATGCATGAAGATTCAAAAGGAGGCGAACCAGCAGAAGAATTCAAACTTAGCGATATTGGTATCATCTTCAAAAACAAAGCATTTTTATATATTTCTTTCCTTTGTGTTTTATTTTATTCCGGTGTATTTCCATTTTTGAAATATGCTGTTAATATGATGCAGAATAAATTAGGCGTCTCTCCTGAAACAGCCGGATTTATTTCTTCAATGCTTCCGATTGGAACGATTATTTTAACCCCACTTCTCGGTTTTTATCTTGATAAAAAAGGTAAGGGCGCAACAATGATGATTTATGGTGCTGCATTGCTAACCATAGCACACTTAATTTATGCAGTTGCACCGCTAAACGTTGCCTTAGCTGTTTTCGCGATTATCGTTCTTGGTATTGCATTCTCTTTGGTACCTGCTTCGATGTGGCCATCAGTTCCTAAAATCGTTGAAGACAGATATTTGGGAAGTGCTTATGCTTTAATTTTTTGGATTCAAAATATTGGCTTAATGATTATCCCAATGCTAATTGGTAAAATTTTAGAGTGGGTAAATCCGGGGGTTGCCGAAAGAATTGCCTCTGGTGATATAACTGCTATATACGATTACACTATCCCAATGCTTGTTTTTGCTGCCCTTGGTTTCCTTGCAATTCTGTTAGGATTTATGCTTAGAAAAGAAGACAAGAAAAAGAAATATGGTTTAGATGCTCCAAACATTCAATCATAGGACATTAAATTATAAAGTAAAGGTTTAGAAAGATTAGAAGGTTTAGATAGTTTAGATTTTCTACTTTCGTAAAGCTTCGTGGAACTCGTGCGAAAGTAAGAAAAAGAAATGAAATCGTTAAATACGTAATTCTGACCGATGTCAGAATCCATTTTGTTATTTTTAGTCGCTATTCAATAATAGCTATTTATCTGTAGCATTTGGGCTTGCCCAAATGAAACAAGTGAGCAAGCTCACTTGCTTTCCAAAGATGGATTCTGGCATACGCCAGAAT
>DAIOVK010000304.1:0-4441 GCA_036759045.1 Kapaibacterium sp. (SeqCode)
TATTCCAACCGCTTTGCATTTCAATTATATGCGTGTCCGAAAAATTCATTTCAGAGCTTTCTACGAGTATGTCATCAACAGCAAGTTTTGCTCTGGTTCCACCGATGCCTGTTTCAACATAATAATATCGCCAGCGTAACTGAACTAATGGCTGGTTGTTACATTCTTCAGGAAGCAGAACAGGACCAATTAATTTAAAATGACCAGCAGTATCATTTCTAATATATTCATCACCAATATTAATCCAATCATTTTCGATACTTGTTCGGTATTGCAACGCAATTCTGTATTCTCTCGAATTAGGATTAATTGTTCTGCCAGTCCAGCTAACCTTAATACTATCGCGTCCTGTTGTAATCAAAGCTAAATCCAAAGCTCCGACAAAGCGTCCTGCTAAAAGCGAGTCTGTGCTACTAATCCCGGTAGATATATTAATAAAGGAAATTCCATTTACTCCCAGACCTTCAATTCTTGAGCCGCTTGTGGCATTATAGGTATGAGTATAAACATAATTCATTGGTATTGAAAGTGTTGGGTCAGCGAAGCCACTTCCGGTTCCATCGGTAACCCTGAATAAAGAATTGCTCGGATAAGTCCCTGCAGGATTAGAAGAATTCCATTCGTTAAACAGGTAATTGCCATTTGATAAATTAAACGGCTCTGGCTGTAACACCTGTGCATTTATACTACTCAGCGATAGCTTGATAAGAATGGCTATAAGTATAAAACAACGGCTATAATTCCTTTTCATTTTAATACCTTATATTTGTTTTTCATTTATTAATATACAAATTAAAAAAGAAAATTTAATTATACAAAGAAAATTTAATTTTTAATAAAAAAGCTATGTTATTTAAAGTATTTTTCTCAATTTTGCATATATATTTAAAAGAATATTTTATATAAATATAATTATGAAAAATGTTAGCATTAGAAAGTTGACATCTGATGGAAATCTCATTGGATATGCAATTCTTGAAATAATTGAGAAAAATGGGACACAAGAAAAGGACTATATTTTTAAAGAATGTAATAATCTTTTTGCAGAACTAATAAACGAATCAAAAACTCAAATAGTAGGAAAGAGTATATTTGACCTCTTACCTAGTATTGGTGAATTTATTAATAATATAAAAATAAGTATTGCGGAACCAAGAACTTTTGAAGTTTCTATAAACAGTAAAGAAAAATACTATGAAATAGTTTTACAAAAGATTTCAGAGAATTGTATTAATGTGATTTTAAAAGATGTTACTAATAATATTAGGAAGATAAAGGAGCATTATCAGAATGAGTTACTTTATAAGAATTTATTTGATTTAAATTTAGATGGACTTGCTGTTTTTGAATTTAATTATGATGGGAAAATATCAAGCTTTCTGGAAGTCAATGATGCTTTTGTCCAAATAACTGGCTACACTAAAGAAGAATTGCTAAAAATGAATATATCTGATTTACAGAATTATTTTAGCACTGATAGGTCAAAAGAAGCAATTCGGGAGATTGATGAAAAAGGTATTGCAAGTTCTGAAGAAAAAATAAGAAATAAAAATGGCACCGAAATATTTATAGAAGTAAAAGCAATTCCAATAAGTTATAAAAGCAGACCTGCTATATTAAATATAATTAGGGATATTACAAAACAAAAAGAATCTCAATTGGCTCTAAAAAGAAGTGAAGCCCAGTTCCGCTTTATGGTTGAAAGTATTCAAATTGGAGCAGTTTATGTTGAAGGAGAGAACCTCTTTTTCAATAAAGCTGCAGAAAATATTATCGGTTACAAAAATGAAGAAATTAAAACAGTAAACAATTGGTTTCATTTGCTTTACAAAGAAAGAGCTAATGAAGTAATTGAAAGATACGAAAATAACAAAAAGAATGGTTTCCCTGTTGCAAATATAGTTGAAGCAACAGTAAAGAATGGCGCAAAGAGAAATTTGCAGTTCTTTTCGTATGCCAAAGATGACAAAGGTGTTTGGATTTTTAATGATGTTACTGACACAATTTTAGCAGAAAGAAAATTGCAGGAAAGCCAGGTCTTACTTTCAAATCTTTTAGATAATATTCCCGGTGCCGTCTTTGCTCATAATTTCATTGGCGACTTTATTTTTGTTAATAAAAAAGCATCAAACTTCCTTGGAATTTCTCAGGAAGATTTAACTCATAAAAAAATTGAGGATTGTTTTAAATATTTTGAATTTAATTTTGACTTAGATACTTTATTCGAAAGATTAAGGAATGAAAAGTCTTTCAATTTTGAAAGTAGTTTCAAAACAAAGGACGGCTTGACTTATCAAACGATGTTTCATTATTCTACATTTAGATTTAAAAATGAAGATATTATCCTTGGCATAGCTTTTAATCTAACTGAACAAAAAAAGAAAGAATTAGAGTTAAGAGAAAGTCAGGAAAGATTTCGCATTGCTTTTGAGAACGCAAATATAGGTGCTGCAATAATTAGCATTGATGAAAAATATATTAAAGTAAATGACAGATTTAGCGAAATGCTTGGCTATTCATTGGAAGAACTTGAAAATCAATGCGTTAATAACTATACATATCCTGATGATGTAGGTAATAGCCACGATTTTGTAACAAAAGCTATAAATGGAGAAGTAACAAAAACTATTAGCGAGAAAAGATATATCCATAAAAACGGAAAAATTGTCTGGGGACTCCTTTCCTGTTCAATGGTCAGAGACAGCGATAACAATCCTCTTTATTTCCTCTCATATATTCAAGATATTTCTCATATCAAAGAATTAGAAGAAAATTTAAAAGATACAAATAATAGACTAAATTCAATACTTGAAGATTCCCTGAAAAAAGAAAAAGAAATAACTGAACTTTTAAACGCAACACATTCTATTTTGAAATCGAATGATTTTGAAGCAATTGCAAAAGAAATATTTAATTCATTAAAAGAATCAATTGGTGCTAATTCTGGTTTTATTGTCCTGCTTAATGAAGATAATAATGATAATGAGGTATTATTTATTGATAGTGGTGATAATCAATTCAATAAAGCTCATGCCAGTCCATTTCCGATTACTGGTTTTCTTAAAGAAGCATATAAATCTGGACAAATTATTTATGAAAATGATTTTATAAATAGCGAATGGTATAAATATCTTCCAAAAACGCATATACCTATCCCTAATATATTGGTTGCTCCATTAAATATTGATAGTAAAATTGTCGGGATTATTGGTATATCAAAAAATGATTGTAATTTTAACGAAAACGATGTCAGAATTGCTTCGGCTTTTGCTGAATATGCTTCTATTGCCTTAGATAAAAGGCGCTATTATGAAAACTTACAGAAATATGCAAATGAACTGAAAGAAACGAATTTATTGAAAGATAAATTTTTCTCTGTCGTTGCCCATGATTTAAGAGCTCCGTTTTCCGGTTTCCTTGGACTTTCTGAACTGCTTGCAACTGAGCCGGAATCTTTATCTATTAAGCAATTGAAAGATATGGGAGAAGCTATTCATAATTCTGCTAATGCTATTTACGATTTATTGAACGAATTGCTCCAGTGGTCAAGATTGCAAATGGGTAGTATTCCTTTTGAATTAGAAGAAAATGACTTATATGAAATCATTATTAATAATGTTTATCTGCTGAATAAAACTGCTGAAATTAAAAAAATAAAAATTTCCACACTGATTGAAAAGAACACTAAAGTCAAGTGCGATAAAAATATGATTATGACTGTAATTAGGAATCTTATTGATAATGCAATTAAGTTTTCTAATCCAAATGGTAATATTTATATTACTTGTGAAAAGACAGAATATCAATCAAATTGTTATAAAAAATCTTTAAGAGGTAATTACTACAAAATTTCTGTTATTGACGAAGGAACTGGAATTAGTGAAGAAAAGATTCAAGAAATATTAACATTGGAAAAGAAAACATCAACTCCCGGAACAAATGGTGAAAAAGGAACCGGCCTTGGGCTTGTCCTTTGTAAAGAATTTATTGATAAGCATAATGGAAAACTATGGATTGAGAGCGAAAAAGGAGTTGGAAGCAAATTTATCTTTACCTTAGAAAGTGCTTAAAATTGTTTTACTAATTGGTTTTTGTTGTTAAAATTTTAATATCATTTTGAATCCTTTGATAAAGGAAAACCTTTATTTAAATGGAGATGGCATAATTTCCCCAGTCATTCTGAAGTATGTCAGAATCTATCTTATTATATCATTTCCTATTTGAAACGAAACAAATTAATAAATGTTATTAGAAATTTTGCTGTCATTTCGAACCCCTGATAAAGCAAGAGCTTCATTATAATAGAGATGACATAAGTAAATGTGTCATTCTGACGAATGTCAAAATCCATCTTGAAAAATAGTTTTTATTGGTCATTAGTCATTGGTTATTAGTCATTAGTATTTTTACTAATAACTAATGACCAATTACAAATAACCAA
>DAIOVK010000305.1:0-4427 GCA_036759045.1 Kapaibacterium sp. (SeqCode)
CGCTGCGATTCAGAATTACAGGGGTAAAATTTTGTCATCTCCATTTAAATAAAGCACTTGCTTTATCTGGGGGTTCGAAATGACAAGAAATTATAACCAGTTTTTCATTGAATTACTACACTACTCAAGAACTTAAAATAAAATGAATTATAACAATAAAAAAAATATTTAAAAAAAATAAAATCAATTATTAAATATTTTTTGCTTATATTTGTAATTACGATTCAGGTATTTTTTTTATCTGATATTTTTTTTAAATAAATATAAAATTTTATGAAATTATATGTGGGAAACATACCCAACATAATGGATGAAGATGAATTATCTTCAAAATTTAAAGAATTTGGAGAAGTCATTTCTCTAAAAATTATTAACGACCGTGAAACAGGCAGAAGCCGTGGATTCGGTTTCGTTGAAATGTCCGATAACGCTGGACGTAAAGCAATTGATGGATTAAACAATACAGAAATTAATGGAAGACAAATTTCTGTTAGTATTGCGAAAGAAAAAGATGATTTTAATAGAAAAAGATATTAAAATGCACTATAAACAGAGTATTCAATTATTATTTTGAATATTCAAATTAATATAATAACATAATCCTTTCACTTTTGAAAATTCAATATTCAAAAACACGATAATTAACCATTAACGCATTAGGATTATTTGCAAAGTTCAGTTTGAACTGCATAAATTATTATAATTTTATACTTTCCGGAAGTTTTTAACTTTCGGAAAGTAAAAAAATCCTGTCTAAATCTTATCTACCCAAACCTACTCTATGTCCAAATTTTTTTTTAAATGAGTCATTACATATTAAAAAAAATGAATTTATACCAAACCGTCAACAAGAAGTACAGAATGAAAGTGTAATTCCGAACCCCAAAATGAAGGACGACCTTTATTTAAATAGAGATGACATCACTAAATGTGTCATTCTGACGGATGTCAGAATGACAAGACGTAAAATATATTATTTCTATTTAATTAAAACTATTCCTGCATTTAAGAGTTCGGAAGGGCTCAAAAAAGTTAATATGTAATTATCAGCACTCCAAAAAAGTTTTTTCTTTATTATTAATCTAAAAATTCTGAAATTTGTATTAATTTTGTATTCTAATGATTTATTATAACCAATAAAGTTTTGGTGAACAAATGGAATGTAATTCATTTTTTAAAATATTAATAATAGATGACGAGCTAAATCAATTAACAAATTATTCCTGGTTTCTTGAAGTAATAAAGCTACCAATTATAATTGAAGGTATTGATGACATAAAAACGCTTGAAAATAAAAGTATTTCATTGCTCAAAACAAAGGTTTTTAACAGAGCTGAAATGAGTTTTGTTCCGTTAAAGTGTGCTTTTGAAACATTTATTGAATATGACATAATTATTTTGGATTATCATCTTAGTTCTGAAACAACCGGGATTGAGATTATAAAAAATTTGGCAAGTCATTACAAATCAAGGATTCCAAATATTTTACTGATTGCTAATTACTTTCCTACTGAAAGAAATGAATGTGAAATAACTGAAAACCTCACAAATGACCTGATTGATTGCTTTATGAATTTAACCAACAGGTTCGATTATTTCTTTAAGAAAGATGATTCTCCCTATAAATACTTAGATTATATCTATAGAATTGCAGAAGATAAATATAATATTGATGAATTTATCTGCTTCTATAAATATACTCCTTTTGAGTTTGAAAGCAAAGAAAATACCGGAAAATGCGATAAAATTGAGGTCGAACAGATTGAGTGTATTAAGAGTAAAACAATAGATTCTACTACCCAGAGGAAGCTTCCATTTAACATAGAATCAGCATCAAATAAAATTAACTGCCTGAATTTCCGCACTATTCCTAAAGTTTCTTCGAGAATTTGGATTTCAAAAGAAAAAGAACAAATTGCTTTTATTACTTATAATAATAATGAACTACATAATTTTATAGGCAAAGATTATTATCAGAAAATCTCAAAAAGTGATAAATATAAAATAGATATTTTTGATGAAATTCATAATAATATAAAAGTTAAGGTAATTTCAAACGCATTTTCATTCAGAAAAGCAGAAATTAAAAGCTATTTTTCAAAAGATGAGGAACACTTTCCGGAAGAATATCTTAATAAAGGCAATCAACGTAGAGAATATACAATTTCTTTGTCATCAGTAAAACCAGCTGGAAGTGGATTAGAGATTGAATTTGAATTGGACATTATAATGAAATCGCCAGAAATTATTGATTTTGGGACTTTAATTTATAAGAAAGGATTTGAAAATCTTTCGGATATTTTGATTAATGACAGGTATTCTATTGACGGCGAAATTTCAGAATATCAGTTTTGGGGCATTAAAGTTGCCAAAGATTACGAATATTACCACCTTACAATTAGATATAAAAAGAATGAAAAAAGAATTTTCGACAAAGAAAGCATTTTAAGTGATGTCGGTAAAATCATTTATCATATTTTCAGCTATACTAAATCTTGTATAAGATATAATTTGGATAGAAATATAAGCATATTTGATTTGATTGGTCCTGATATGGTCGGTCCTTCAAGCTCACATACCTGCGGAGCTAATCGGATTGGAAGAGTAGCTAACAGAATAATTAAATTATTTTTGAAGAATAAAAAAACTGAAAAAATTTATTTGTCTTCCTGGCTTCTTGGTTCATTCAAAGCAACAGGTGAAGGGCATAGAACTGTAAATGCCTTAGCAGCAGGGCTTTTAGAGGATAGAAACCAAACTGATGAAGATATTGCCCATTTTAATTACTTCCCACTGGATAAAAAATATAATTATGATGCTATTAAAGTGAATTGGCTGGGATATAGAAATATGTTTCCTATCAATGAAAATGACGATACGGTTAATTTAAAAATTTCTGAATACGAAAGCATTTTCGGGGAGAACAACTCAAAACTACATTCAAACACTGCAATTATTTTTGCGGATTCTGAATTTAATTATAATTTTGATAAAAACAAACATGAATTAATTATAATCGGTGAATCTCTCGGTGGTGGGAAAATCCAGATTAAAGCAATTGGAACAAATAATGAAAAAATGCAAAACATTATCCTTAATGATTGGAAATGGGAAAGTAAATTTAAAATTGACGGCACAAATATTTTTCTTAGAAAAACAAATTCAGAAATTCCTCTATTAGATGGAAATAATAATTTTCATTACAATGCAATTCCGAATATATCTTCTTACAGAACAGAAATAAAGAGTATAAAGGACAAAATAGGTTTACAAAAAAAGACAGTTCCAGAAACTCTTTCATTTTTTGGATTTGACGATTTAAAAGAATTTTTAGAAAAAAATCCACACTGGGACTTATTAGACGCTGTTTTTATGTATGAGAACTGGCATTTGAATGTGCCAATTCATTCAAATGAGTTTAATCAACTGATTAGGTTAGAGGCGCAGCGTTTGCACAATACAATGGTTCGAAGTGCTAGAGAAATTATTAAGTTCTCTACAAGCGAAAATCTTGAAAAACGAAATATTATCAATACATATCAAACTATTTTAAAAATCAAACCGAAAAATATATTTGAAGCTGCTTCAAACGGAGCTATTACTGCAATGACTGGCAATGCACTTTCGAGATTGATTCTTGCTGCACCAACGGGCGGAGCAAGTGGAATACTGCCCGGTGTTCACGAAGGTTTAAAGTTCTATTTAAACAGCGATTTGAAATCTGAGGAGGAAATAAAGATTTGCACTGATGCTTTTTTAATTGCCGGGCTTTTTGGTGCTATTTCTTCCAAATGGGTCGCCCCTTCAGGAGCAAGATTTGGATGCCAGGCAGAAACTGGAACTGGTGCTGGTATGGGAGCTGTTTATGCCTGTAAAATACTCGGTGGAACTGACGAGCAATTATTTCATGCTTTTATTTTAGCTATAAAAAATTCTTTAGGGTTAGTTTGCGACCCACTTGCCGGTGGCGTAAATATCCCCTGCATAAAAAGAAATGCGTTTAAGGCAGTTGAAGCCCTTAATTCGGCTTTCATTAGCTTAATGGGAGTCCAATCACTCATTCCTTTAGATGAAGTTATGTCGGCAATGAGAGAAATTGGAAATAATATGCAGGGAAAATACAAGGAAACATCAAAAGGTGGGCTTGCCACTACTCCAATCGGTCTGGAGCATATTTATTGTAATAAGTGCAATGCAGCTTCCTGCAGATAAGCAGTTTTTTTTGAATTACAGAACTACTATTTTTTTAAATATTTTTATTTCGCTAACTTGTCATTCTTAGGCGAATAAAAATGAAATAAGTAACAAGCCATACCATCAACAAGTTGATAGTATAGCTTGGAATATTTTAAAAGTAACAAATCCTCCTTCCCAAGTTGCACTTGGGAAGGGTATTTTCACAAAAGTTTTACTTTACTTCTATTATA
>DAIOVK010000306.1:0-4423 GCA_036759045.1 Kapaibacterium sp. (SeqCode)
AAGCACCAAAAATCAATAAACCTTATTACCTTATTTAAATTTTCTTTTACACAAAAATTTGAAAAGAATTTTGTCATCTCCATTTAAATGAAGCATTTACTTTATCTGGAGGTTCGAAATGACAAGAAATTATAACCAGTTTTTCATTGAATTACTACACTAATAGCTAAAACTTTCTTGTTTCACAATAATTCTTTAAAATCTTACTTTTTTACACAAACTCATAAGGAGTAAGTCATTCGTCATTAGTTATTGGTAAAAACAATTAACAATTAACAATTAATCATTTATGTGCTGGTAGCTTGCCTGCTTTCCGTGCTTGCTGCACGTCTTTAACTGTAACGACAGTATTCATATTGTTTAGTTCTTTGTAAACATAGTTTAGAATTTGAGCTGCATCTGCATCAGTAACGCTTTTATCAATTTCAGTAATCATTACGCCATTATACGTAACACCATTGACGGTAATGCTTCCGCTTCGCCCGAAGAGCATACCGCGAAGCAGTTCGATTTGATTACTGTTTTTTATATAATCAGCTTCTTTTAAAGGAGGATAGACTTTTTTTATTCCTCTGCCATCTTTTCTATGGCATTTTGAACAATGCTCAATATAAAGTTCTTTCCCTTTTTTCAAATCCACATTTTGAGTATAAGTTTGAAAAATAAATGCAAGTAAGAATATAATAATTAGTGGTATTGATATATATTTTATTTTTTCCATAATTACCTTAAAGCAAGAGCAAAATCAATGATTTCTTTTGGTAAATCGTAATGAGTTGATTTTTCATCATCAACCGCATCTTCTAGAGTCAAAATCTTAGGTTGGTGCCCAACATTGTAGCAGGTATAAAATCCGCTATCGCTTTGGTTGTAAGCAGATTTAACCATAGAGTATCCGAGCCAGCTTGCGTGAAGAATATCTTTAATAGAAGCTTTGCCACCGCGCTGGAAATAGCCCATATCTACAGTCCTTATTTCGTGCTTAATATCTCTTTTCTTAAATATATCTTCTAATATTTCTCTTACTTCCTCAATCGTTTTACCATAACCTTCAGCAACAATTATACGGCTATCACGGTCTCTTTCGTTAATCATATTAGCCATTTTGTCGTAGTCAACATTTTCACCGGGTCTAATCACGTATTCGGCGCCTGTAGCAATACCAGCATAGAAAGCAAGATATCCAGAATCTCTTCCCATAGATTCAATAATATAAACACGTCTGTGAGCACTTGCAGTATCCCGAATCCATTCGAGCATCTCCATACTTTTATCAATAGCACTGTAAAAGCCAATGGAATAGCCATAATTATTACAAACGTCGTTATCAATTGAGCCGGCAGTAACAAGTATTTTTGTACGTAAGCCGCGGGTCGAAATAATTTTATGTGTAACCTCAGCTGCTTTTAAGCTACCGTTCCCACCAATAACAAACAGATAATCGAAATTATTATCGTGCAGATTAAGAGCAATAGCTTCCTGCATATCTAAGTTGTCCCTTAGCTCCGGCACTCTTAAAGTACCGAGAATAGTTCCTCCTGCATGTCCTTTTCCGGCAGTATCTCTTTTACTTAATTTCTTAAAATTTGCATCAATCACACCTTTCCAGCCATCAATAACACCCCAAACCGAGGTAGCCGGATTTAAATTTAAACTACTTCGAACAACTGCTCTAACGAAAGCATTCATTCCGGGACTATCCCCACCACCTGTTAATATTGCAAATTTCATAATCTCCTACTAAATAATGTTCATTAAAACAAAAATAATAAAATTTTATTAAAAGAAAATAAAAAAAATAAATAATTTGAACTCTTTCCCAAGTTACACTTGGGAAGGTAGTTTTCTTTTAAAGCTGTGCTTTACATTTTTTTAAATAATGAGTAAAAGCATAGTTTTTGTAAAAGTTGCCTTCCCAAGTACAACTTGGGAAGTAGAAAAAATATTTTATAAAAAAAAATTTAAAAAAAATTAAATTATTTTGGAAAAATATTTGCAAAAATAAATATAATGTCTTAATTTGCAAATCTTTACATAAGTAAAGAATGAATAGATAATAATTAACTATTTTTTTCAATAAATGGAGTATTCTTAATGACCGATGAAGCAATAAACATTGCTGAAGCACAAATCGGACGCGATGCTTCTCTTGAGCAGGCAATGCTTTTGAATAAAGAGAAGCCACAATCAGGCAAACAGAAGGCAACTGTGTCTTCACTACTTGAATATGGATTCGGAGATTTTCCTATCGATGACGAAACCTACCGCAAGCTTTCAGAAAATTCAGTCCTAAACATTAAAGAAGATGAACTCGTAAAAGGTTTCATCACTATTATTACAAAAGACGAAGTCCACGTTGATATCGGCTTTAAATCTGTGGGTATCGTCCCAAGAGCAGAACTGCTAAATGCAGAACTACTTAAAGTTGGCGACCAAATTGACGTCTATATCGAAAAAATCGAAGACCTCAACGGCAAGCTAATTCTTTCCCGCCGCAGAGCTGACTTTATGCGTATTTGGGAAGATATTATCAAGCTATACGACAAGCAGGAAGTTGTTCTTGTTCGTATATTAAGACGCATTAAAGGCGGTATGGTGGTCGATTTACTCGGTATTGAAGCATTTTTACCCGGTTCCCAAATTGACGTCAGGCCAATCAGAGATTTTGATGGCTGGGTTGGAAAAACTATTGACGTTAAAGTTGTAAAAGTAAATCATCCAAGTGAAAACGTTGTAGTTAGCCACAAAGTTCTTCTCGAAGAGCAATTATACGAACAACGCGAAGCTATAATTAGCAAACTTGAAAAAGGTCTCGTCCTTGAAGGCACAGTCAAAGCAATTGCTGATTTCGGAGTATTTGTTGACCTTGGCGGAGTTGATGGACTCGTCCATATTACAGACCTCTCTTGGGGACGTGTTAATAAACCAAGCGAAATCGTTGAACTTGACCAAGTTGTTAAAGTTGTTATTCTTGATTTTGACCCTGATAAGAAAAGAATCTCTCTCGGCATGAAACAACTCACACCGCATCCATGGGATACTATTGGTGCTAAATACGACATCGGTACTAAGGTTCAGGGTAAAGTTGTTAGCTTAACTGACTACGGTGCATTTATCGAAATCGAAAAAGGCATCGAAGGACTTATTCATATTAGCGAAATGTCTTGGACGCAACACGTTAAGCATCCTTCACAAGTAGTCTCAATGGGACAAATGGTTGAGGCAATTGTGCTTAATATTGATAAAGACGATAAGAAACTCGCTCTTGGTATGAAGCAGCTAGAACCAGACCCATGGGCTGATTTAATGCAAAAATATCCCGTTGACTCTCGTCATAACGGTATCGTTAGAAACCTTACCAATTTCGGTGTATTTATCGAATTAGAACCCGGCGTTGATGGACTTATTCACATTAGCGACCTCTCCTGGACCAAGAAAATTCGTCATCCCGGCGAATTCGTAAAAAAAGGCGATGAAATTGATGTTATCGTTCTCAGTATCGACCCGGAACAACGCAGAATAGCTCTCGGTCACAAGCAAATTATTGATAATCCATGGGATTTCTTTGAAGATAAATATAAAATTGGTGCTTTCACAGAAGCCAGAATTGAACGCATTATCGAAAAAGGCGTCATAGTTGAACTACCCGATGCCGTTGATGGTTTCGTTCCTGTATCACAGCTTTCTTTCGCACCAGTCAAGAACATTAGCGAATTCTTCCAAATTGGCGACGTCTTACCTCTTAAAGTTGTAGAATTTGATAAAGAATCAAAGAAAATAGTTCTTTCTGCTGTTGAAGCTCTTCGTGATAAGGAACAAGCTGATATTGATGATTACAATGCAAAACATCCAGTTCCTAATGCTGATAAATTCGTTAACGAGCCAGTTAGCATTTCTGAAGAAGAAAAGACATTCTTCGATACTGAATTTTCTGCTCCTACTCTTGCTGACCATCTTCCTAAAGAACAGAAAATTTCTCCAACTCTTGAAGTAATTGCTGAGGAAGTAAAAGTTGAAGTGAAAGTTGAAGTGAAAGTTGAAGAAGTTGAACCGAAAGTAGAAGAACAACCGAAAGAAGATGCAAAAGCTGAAGAAACTACAGAGAATACTGTTACTGAATAAAACTTCATAAAATATATATAATAAAAAAGTCCGGTACTTAAATACTGGACTTTTTTTATTATAAGAAATTTACAGTATGACATTCCGACCCCCAGACAAAGCAAGTGCTTCATTATAATAGAGATGACAAAATGTGTCATTCTGACGAATGTCAGAATCTATCTAAAAAATAGTTTTTATAGGTCATTAGGCATTTGTTATTAGTCATTAGTATTTTTACTAGCAACTAATGACCAATGATATATGACTAAAAAGTAAGATGGATTCTGGCATACGCCAGAATGACAGTAAAAGATGTCAT
>DAIOVK010000307.1:0-4404 GCA_036759045.1 Kapaibacterium sp. (SeqCode)
TTTTTTTACTAAATAAATCTTTCAATTACGTAAAATTGGGAGAGTTAGAGCTTAATTTTAGAAATCCTGAAACATATTGATAAAAAGTAGTAAGGAGATTTGTTTGCTAAGTATAATTTTGAAATTTATCAAAAAAAGTTGTCATAATAATAGCACGATAAAAGAAGACCTTTTTTAATAGAGATGACATCACTTTAAGCGTCATTCTGACGAATGTCAGAATCCATCTTTAAAATAGTTTTTAGAGTCCATTAGTATTTTTACAAATAACCAAAAAGTAAGATGGATTCTGGCATACGCCAGAATGACAAACTTAGATGTCATTGATTAACGAAGTGAGAAATCTCACAAGTCGTTGCTAACACAGAGTTAGAGATTCCTCACTTCGTATCGGAATGACACCTTTTCTTTATGATTTGAGCAATTGTTATTTACGAGACAAATCACCTAACTCCTTTATTTTAGTTATGGGGTCAGGAGTTCTTATTTTGAGGATTTGATTTGTTCCCATAAGTAATATTTTAAATCACTTATTGAATCGCCGTTTATTGAAGAAATGTAAAATACTTTTTCTTCAAATTTTAATCTTTTAAATTTGCTTAGCTGTTGTTTTTCAATAGCATCAATTTTACTAAAGCAAACAACAGTATTTTTAAAAACAAAATCTTTACTGTATTTTTTCAGTTCTTTTTGTAAAATTTTGTAATCATTTTTAGGGTGAGGGCTTGTTGCGTCAAGCATTAAAAGGAGTGTATTCGTCCTTTCGATATGCCTTAGGAATTGTAAACCGAGACCTTTGCCGTCAGAAGCACCTTCAATAATACCGGGAATATCGGCAACTGAATAATTTTCGCCTTCAGAAATTTTGACAATTCCGAAATTTGGGATTAATGTAGTAAAATGATAATCAGCAATTTTGGGTTTTGCTGCAGAAACAACCGAAATGAAAGTAGATTTTCCTACGTTAGGAAAACCGACAATACCAACATCAGCAATACTTTTAAGTTCTAACAGAATAGTTTTTTCAATGGCTTCTTCGCCGGGCTGGGCATATCTTGGAGCGCGATTAGTGGGAGTAGCAAACTCAGCATTACCTTTGCCTCCACGTCCACCTTTTGCAGCAATAACCTTATCACCATTATTTACCAAATCACCAAGAACTTCATTATTTTCTTCATCTTTTATAATAGTCCCGCAAGGAACTTTAACAACTAAATCTTTTCCATCATATCCGGTTCTTTTTGATTTTCCACCATTCTGACCATTTTCAGCCCTGTAATGCATCTTATATTTGAAATCAAGTAAGGTGCTTAAATGCTTGTCGGCTACAAAAATTACACTTCCACCCTTACCACCGTTTCCACCATCAGGACCGCCTTTGGGTACAAATTTTTCATGTCTGAAGCTAATATGTCCCACTCCACCTTTACCTGATTTAATGTATATCTTTGCTGTATCAATAAATTTCATATTTACTTTAAAATTATATAATTAAATATTGACGTTTTCTAACTTTTTCTATTTTAATTTTGGATTTTTAAACAAATTTTATGCTTAATAAGGGGAATTGAAATGACTATTTTGCTTGTCGTTCTGGAGTGAGCCAGAATCCATCTTGGGAAAGCAAGTGAGCTTGCTCACTTGTAACATTTAGGCAAGCCCAAATGCATCAGTGAAATAGCTATTTTGTAATAGTGATAGAACAATTTTTAGATGGATTCTGACATTCGTCAGAATGACGAATTTAGTTATGTCATCTCTATTTAAATAAAGGTGTTCCTATATCTTGGGGTTCAGAATTACTACTTTTAGAACATTCCATAATATAGTTTATAAAATAATTACAATTTTTTTTATAAAATTAACTATATTTGTTTTTCAGAAATTTTCTTGAATAATTTAAAAAATAATGAGTTTATTTATGGTAGAAATTTTTGTAGAATATCTTGGCGATTTACATTGTAAAGTAAAGCATGGTCCTTCCGGTCAGGAATTTTTAACCGATGCTCCTTTGGACAATGAAGGAAAAGCAGAATTTATTTCTCCAACTGATTTGCTTGCAACTGCTTCGGCTTCCTGCATTACAACAATAATGGGAATTGTTGCCCGTAATAATAATATTGACATAGTTGGGCTAAAAGTAAAAGCAACCAAAGAGATGGTAAATGTGCCATACCGCCGAATTTCAAAATTGACGATTGATTTTGTTTTTCCAAAAGAACTTAACGAAAAGGAATTTCAATTAATGTCAAATGTTGTAAAAACCTGTCCTGTTACCCGTAGCTTAAGCCCTGATGTAGAATTAGAAGTTCATTTTAAAGTACCCGGCAGGGATTTGATATGAAATTAAAAGTTCCTCTTCATTATCAAATACTTGCTGCATTATTTTTTGGCGCTGTTTTTGGAGCAATTTTTAGCATTCCAAATGATGCTTTTATTTTAAAACATTCTTTAAATAATCATCTTTATAAAGAAACAATTGAAGACTATAAAGAAATTAGTTTACTTTATAAACAAGATGAAAATTCTTTTTTTCAGGAGAAAATTTATAAATCAACTGAACAGGGTGCTTTTATTAAGCAGTATAATTCTTTATCTAAATATGCAAAAAAGAATATAAATCTCAAAATAATATATAGCAACAAAGAAATCAAGTATTTAAACATTTCAGCAATAGAAAAAATTCAAACAATTGCTACTGCAATAAAACCAATAGGTACTATTTTTATTCGACTTCTTAGCTTTTTGGCAATTCCATTAGTAATTGCAACTTTAATTGTGGGTGCTGCAAGCATTGAAGATGTAAAAAAATTAGGTAGAATCGGAAGCAAAACTCTTATAATTTATATAGCGACTACTGCAATTGCAATCACCTTCGGACTTGTTTTAGCAAACGTTATTAAGCCGGGTGAACAGGTTACAGCATCAGCAAAAGACCGTCTGGTATCTGAATTTCAGGCAGAAACATCAGACAAAATATCTCAGAATTTAGATGTTGATTTAGTTGATTTCGTAGTTAATATCGTTCCTCAAAATCCAATAAAAGCAATGGCAGAAGGCAATATGTTGCAAATCGTTTTTTTTGCTGTAATTTTTGGAGCTGCTTTAACCTTTATAGATAAAAAGAAAAGTTCCGCTGTAGTTAATGTGCTAGATGCTGTGTCTGATGTAATGATAAAATTGGTCGGAGCTATAATGAAAATAGCTCCTTATGGAGTTTTTGCTCTAATTGCTGCTACTATTGCTGATTTCGGATTTGAAATCATTTACACTTTATTTTGGTATATGTTTACTGTTCTGTTTGGGCTTTTCCTTCACACAGTAGTTACATATTCTCTAATTGTTAAAGGTTTTGGCAAAATGAGTCCCGTAAGATTTTTTAAAGGGATGCAGACCGCTCAGGCTATTGCTTTCAGCACAAGTTCAAGTGCAGCGACTTTACCTGTTACTATGAGTTGCGTTGAAAATAATCTCGGTATTTCAAAAAAAATCACAAGTTTTGTTCTGCCACTTGGAGCAACAATCAATATGGACGGAACTGCCCTTTATCAAGGTGTAGCAGCTGTTTTTATTGCTCAGGTTTATGGTATTGACCTTTCTATTGTTCAGCAATTAACGATAATTTTTACTGCTACACTTGCTTCAATAGGGACTGCACCTGTTCCTGGAGTTGGAATAATAATGCTTGTGATGATTTTGCAATCAATCAATCTTCCACCTGAAGGAATAGCACTTATTCTTGGAGTAGATAGAATTTTGGACATGGCTCGGACTATTACAAACATTTCAGGTGATGCTGCTGTTTGCGTGGCTGTTGCAAGAAGCGAAAATGGCAGTTAGCCATCGGCTGTCGGCAATCAGCTTTATGGTTTATGGTTTGTGGTTTATGGTTTATAATTAATATTTATTATTCATTGGTCATTTGTTAAAGAACAGCCGACAGCCGATAGCTGATAGCCGACAGCTGATAACAAAAAAAAAGATTTTGAAATTGATAGCTTTTTTGCTATATTAAATTTCGTTAAATATATTTTAGGAGATAAGATGAAAAAAATCATATTATTTGTTTTTATCGCAATAATCAATGTATTTTTAGTTGATGCACGCGATAATGCGATTATTATTGACCACAACTGCATTGATATTAGCAAAGTGCCACTTAATTGGGTAGAAAAAGCGAAGCAGGAAATAATATTATCTTACGGGCATACTTCCCATGGTAGCCAAATTGTAACTGGTATGGATATGTTAGCCGAAGATGAAGGTAGTCCTTTTCAATATAATAATGGAGAGAGCACATTAGTATTATTTGACTATACTCCGAGTGGTGATTTAGGCAATCCCGACAGAACGAGTTGGGCTGACCGCACCCGTGAATTGCTAAACCAGGAGGGTAATACGATT
>DAIOVK010000308.1:0-4389 GCA_036759045.1 Kapaibacterium sp. (SeqCode)
ATCTTATTATTGGTCGCTATTCAATAATAGCTATTTAACTGAAGCATTTGGGCTTACCCAAATGTTTCGTGAGCAAGCTCACTTGCTATCCAAATATGGATTCTGGCATACTCCAGAATAACAAGAAACGATGTCATTGGTAAACGAAGTGAGAAATCTCACAAATTGTTGATAACACACAATATAAATTATATGAAAAAGATGTCTTACTTTTTCGAGATGTAGTAGGACATCAGACTATTAAACTTTTTTCCAATTCTACTCGAAAGGCACTAATCGGAAAGCTGCTGCCCGTAGTTTTTTGCTAAATTCCTCATGTGAATCTTTTGTTAGCTTTTCAGATTCAATTTTTATAACTTCTAAGCGTTTTTTTGTTATTTTGCACAAATAGAGTTCAATGTTAGCACCTTCGCCATTTCTAATAAATGTGCCAGTAATATAGTGCGTTACTTCTAAGGTTTTAAGAGCATCTAGTTCGTAAGAAGTAGGGGGTCGGTAGTTTTCAATTATATGCAGATTAAAAAGAGCGTATAGAGAATCGCGTGATTCTAGGTCGTATATAGCATATCGCGGAGTATTTTTTATTACATCGAAAATTGTTTCTGCTGCGAAATAGGAATTAACTGCATTATTATTGAATAAATTCCACTCAGGCAAATCCTTGTTATTCTGAAATTCAATTCCACCAATAATTAGTGGCTCGGCTGGGTAAGCAAGAAATTTTCCTTGTAAACCAGAATATAAGTTCGGATTATTCTCCGAGCTTGCAAATGCCCTTTGTATTGCCTGCAAAAGCGGAGTATCAAATATATAATGATTTGAAGTATCTTTGTAATTTAATTGTGCATATCCGATTCCACTGGATTTTTTCTTTTCATCTTTAGTCAGAACTGTTGTAAGCTCTACTCTCAACATATTTGAAAGGCGATTTATTCTAAGAAATAAAATTTTATCAATTTTTAACTTTTTTGCGATTTGAATTGCAGTCGCTTCAGTAGATACTTTATTTAACTTTAAAAGAGAATCAATTTCCGGAGTTGATACAAAGCGGTATTTATTCGATAGCTCCATTGCTAAACTTAATGCTGCTTCTATTTTGTAATTAGATAAATTTTCAATATTTTCAGCAACCGAAACATCAGCAAGGAAAATTGTTTTATAATTTGCTTTTGCAGAATCCTGTGAATACGAAATGCTATAAAAAACTAATATTAAAATTATTGCTTTAAAAATGAACCTAAACATTCTATATCCTAAAAATTAAAAATCAAACAAAATCTATATACTTTTCTTAACTATCGTTTTCATAAAATCGTTATAATCCAGACAGTTAATAACATCATCTTTTTCGATAAATGCTTTTCTTGCAGAACGAATTCCGTAAAACACATCAGTCAAGGTTTCAAGACGATGAGAGTCGGGATTAATTGAGAGTTTTACTCCTTTTTCTTTTGCCTTCAAGCAGTTTTCCCAAGATAAATCCAAGCGGTATGGATTTGAATTTATTTCAATTGCTTTCCCGTAATCTGCAGCTGCTTTGATTACCTCGTCCATATCAACTTCATATCCTTTTCTAACAAGCAGAAGTCGTCCTGTGGGATGACCTAATATAGTAGTATAAGGACTCATAAGTGCATAGACGAGCCGCTTTGTCATCTCCTTTTTGCTTAAATTGAAATTTGAGTGAATTGATGCAATTACTATATCGAACTGGCTTAAAATATTTTCGGAATTGTCAAGCGAGCCATCTTTGTTTATATCGGCTTCTATTCCTTTTAAAATATGTATTCCCAGCCCTTCTTCGTTCAATTTATCAATTTCTTTGAACTGCTCTAATATTCGTTCATCAGTCAAACCGTTTGCATATCTTGCTGAGGTGCTGTGGTCACAAATTGCAAGGTATTCAAAACCCATTTTTTTACATTCCAAAGCAATATTCCGTATGGTGCTTTTTCCATCAGACCAGTTAGAATGAACGTGTATCATTCCTTTTAAATCGCAAAGTTTTATAAGTGGCTTTAGCTCATTTTTTACAGCTTTTTCAATTACTTCCGAGTTTTCGCGGATTTCAGGGTGAATATACTGCAAATCTAATTCGTGGTATATATCTTCTTCATTTTTAAAAATTATTTGATTATCACTTAGATAACAGGAATGTTCAGAAATTGTATAGTTTTTTTCCTGAAAAACTTTATCTAATCTGTTTAAATATTCTTCTGAACCAGTAGTTCGGTTTAGTCGCCAGTGGAAATTATCAGAACTACAAATTTCGATTGTTAAGTCAATGCCAAGTTTCGTTTTACCTTGGAAAATATTTTCATTTTGAAGCAAATCCAATTCGCTTATAAGGAATTTTGAAGCTTTTTCGAAATCATTGCTTTCAACAATTATGTAAAAATCTTTTACTGTTTCAGTGAAACGTCTGTATTCGCCGGTAAAGCCAGCTTGCTGAATGAAATCCTGTTTGTTTAAGCTATTCAAAATTGCAGCACAGTCCTGAATTGAATGTTCCTGATTGAAGCGTCCCTTACCGGCTTTCTTATGTTCTACGCTGTTTAAAATCAAGTCTTGGGACTTTGCAGAAAATCCTTTTATTTTAGAAAGTTCATTATTTTTGCAGGCATTTTCTAATTCCTGCAGGTTTTTAATGTTATGATTATAAAATAAATCTGCTGCTTTTCTGGGACCAATTAATGCTATTTTTGTAAGTTCGAGCAAACTTTCAGGAACATCTTCCTTTAATTTTTCATAGTATTCTATTTTTCCTGTTGTATAGTAATCTGTAATCTTTTTGACTAAAGCATCACCAAAACCGGGAATTTCAGAAAGTTTATTTTCTTTTACCAAGCTTTCTAAATCTAAATTTTCACTTATGATTAATTCAGCAGCATTTTTGTATGCCCTTGTTTTAAATGGATTTTCACCCTTTATTTCTAAAATTAATGCTATTTTTTCTAATATTGAAATTAAATTATAATCTATCATTATTGTTTTCTAATTTTTTCTAACATATCTAAAGTTTCTTCAATTATAGCTATGGGCGAGGAAAGATGTATAGAATGATTACTACCAGCGACAATCTTAAACTCACTTTGTTCAGATAAATTCAATAGTTCTTGAGTAGTTTGCAACCAAAATTCTTCCACTGCTTTTGCTTCATCTTCTGGAATGCCGATTGAGTTTGAAATTCGAATCATTTCCTTAGAATCTCTACAAAGAACTTTTATTGGAATATTCGGAAAAGTAAAAATAGCGTTGATTTCATTTATGCTTTCGTCAAGCAGTTCGTATTCTTCTATAACAGTTCGATAGAGTTTTTTTTCTGTATAGTATTTTAAAAGTGAAGACTTTATTTCTTTTGCTATGTTTGCATAAACCATCTGAAGCATTGGCAGTATTTGATTTTCAAATGTTTTATTATCTAATTCGAGCAATGCTTTAATGTTGTTTATCCTAGCAGTCATCGAAATAAACTGCTGATAAGTTGGTGCATCAATAAGATTAAAATCTTTTTCTTTAATAGTTATGGAATCGGCAAGAATCAAACCGCATACCATTTCAGGAAAAAGTTTTGCAAAATGCTGCAAATACAAGCCACCTATAGAATTTCCTATGAAAACGAAAGGAGCTGGAATATTCAAATTTTTTAGCAATAAATTAAGTTCAGTTGCGATTTGCCAGCTACTGCGTTTGGTTTTTGGAATGGGGCTTTCTGCATACCCGGCTCTGTCGTAGCTTATAACGGTTGTGTATTTAGATAGTTCTAACTGAATAGGAAGCCATTCAGTAGAGCAGCAACCAAGAGTAGTTTCAATAACTACGGCTGGTGATCCTTTACCGATAACTTTCACAAATAGCTCAGTTGTGCCAGCATTTATATATTTTTCTTCTATTTTTTCCATTATTTTTATAATTTAAAATATATAATCTTACAAAAATAACTCTTTTTTATTTTATAATATTAATTTTTGTTGATCCGTTGATCCGTTAGATTGTAAGTTTGTCATTCTGAACCCCAAAATGAAGGGAGGCATTTATTTAAATGGTGATGACATTTCGTAGCTTAAGCTACAAACAAATTTAAGAACTCCAGACTCTTCGTAGTTACTTTTTTCGCAACTAAGAAAGTTCTGGAAAATAATATTTTAATAAAACTGCAAATATAAAACTCCCAAATAAATTTGGGAGTTATTCTAATAATTAGAGTAACTCCATAATTTATTATGGAGATTAATACCAAACCGCTAACAATAATGGTAATATAATCTGTCATTTCGAAACGAAGTGAAGAATCTTACAAATCATTGTTAACACGATACTTAAGATTCTTCACTAAGTTGCCAATGACATCGCTACAAAATATTTCAATACTATATCTATTAAGTCTAT
>DAIOVK010000309.1:0-4360 GCA_036759045.1 Kapaibacterium sp. (SeqCode)
TTTTTTACTAAATAAATCTTTCAATTACGTAAAATTGGGAGAGTTAGAGATTAAATCATGTTAAGATATTAGATTTTGATACCTTCTGAAATTCTCACATACTATAAAAAAGTTATATATAATAATTCTAAATTATTCTTCATAAATATTCTTATATTTCTTGATTATTTTATCATTAAATAACAATTTTCTTTCTTTTTCGTTTAATCTAAATTGAAATTCAAATAAACATGCTTTACCATAAGAAGTTGTATATGATAAAATTTGTATTTTTGCTTTCCATAATCCATTCTCTTTTGTTATAATTGGTTTAGAAATCTCTGGATAATATTCTTTAAACTTTTTTTCATTGACACTATCTATTATTGTATATTCACTTTGAGTTATATCACAAACTACGTTATTAATATAAAATTTTAATAAATCAAGAACTTCATCTTTGCTTTCTAAATCTAAAAAGTATTCACAAAATAATTCTTCAAAATCATCTGTTTTTGAACCAAAGCCATATAATTTATAGCATTTTCCGTATTTATCAATAGCTAATTTAAAATATTGAGAGAAAGTATATTCATAATCACCATTTTTTTTATTTAAGTAATATATCTTAAATAGCTTTATACCCTTTTTATTCGTAATTGGACAATTAAAAGTATCAATTTTATATGAGTAATTTTTTGCATCTTTAAAAAGTAAATTTCTATATATTTCCAATACATTATCTTTTATCAAAGAATTATTACCTTTTGATATAATAACATCCATAGAAATAATATCATTTAAGTCTTGCAACTCAAATTGTTGAAAATAAAAAAATGAAACAGTTTCAGCAATTTCGTAAAGTTCTTTTTCTGTTAAAATGCTGTCAACTTCAGCAAAAGTTGAATAATTGCAATAGAATAAGAAAGAAATAGTAAAGATGATAAATTTAGCAGAACAAATAGCTTTTTTAAAATTTAACACTCTTTTGTACTTTTTAAGCATTTTTCCCCTCCTAAAAATTCTGAACTCTAATTTACTGCATTTTCACAAAATATTATAAGAAAATTTGTAAACCTACCTTGCTCAATTGTAATTTAAGATTTAAACAAGTTATACTGACACAATTTTTGATTTATAACAAAAATATTATTCCTTTTTGTGAGATGAAAGGAAAAGGTGAGTTAGTAAATATCTCCTCTATTGTCTATTTCAGAGATTTTTATTGTTTCACTTTCATATTCAATATAAAACAAAACTCTAATTTTTCCTGTTCTTAAGCGTTTTAAAGGATACCAATTACCTTTAAGAGTTTTTATATCTAAGGTCTTATATGGAATAATTCCGTATTCTTCAATTGAGTTTGTTAATATATTAATCTTATCTCTAATTCTATTGCGATTAGATTCATCTAATTTTTCAAGAAATTTCAACGCTGTATGACTTAATTCAATTTTCATTATCAAACCAAGAAGTCATATCAACATATTCTTTTTGCTTAGGAATATCTCCATAAATGCTTATTATATCAAGCATTTCTGCATCATTAACTTCAGGCAGATATGCTTCATAAAGTTTAAGTCGCTCTGTTTTCATTGCTTCAATTACTGATTCTTTGACAATTGAGCGTAAGATTTCTGTATCAACTTGTATAACTGGCATATTGTAATCCTTATATTTTTTTATTTAAATGACGTTGAAGTTAAATATATTATTTTTAAAATTCAATATAATACATTTCAAAATTTAAAATTTAAAAATTCTGTGTAATAAAATAAGCATTAAGAAAATTATTATATTAAAATATTTCCCCTTTCCAAAAATTATAAACTCTAATTTTCTGCATTTTCTTCATTATTCCAATACAAAAGCGTATATTTAAAGAATTTTTATTAATTTTGCTTAGATTTTTGAATAATTTACAAAAAACATGGAAATAATTGAAGAAAAAGCACTGCAACGTGAAACATTAAAAGAACTTGAATACTATCAGGTTTTGGAAATTATTGCAAAGAAAGCAAATTCTGATTTAGGAAAGGAAATTGTTTTATCAGCCGAGCCGACTGATAACATATTTCAACTTCAGCGTGAGCATAATTTGGTTGAAGAAACCATTCAATTGCTGCTTTACGATGACGAACTGCCTCTTGAAGGGCTTACCGATGTTCGTTCTAAACTTTATAAGGCACAGATTGAAAATTCCGTTTTAAGCACTACAGAACTGCTTACCGTTAAAGATTTCATTCGTCTGTGCAGACTTTTAAAAAGCTATTTTAATTCGAGAACAGAAAAATATCCCAATCTTTACGATGAAATTTTTCAATTAAGCGAAAACATTTTACTTGAAAAGCATATAAACGATGCAATTGATGATACCGGCGAGGTAAAAGATAACGCTTCTAAAGAACTATCACGTATCCGCAGAGAAATTAGCAGTAAATCCACTTTTCTGCGTAACCGTTTACAAAAAATCCTGAAAAAGATTTCTGAAGAAGATATGCTGCAAGAAGAATTTGCTACTATTAGAGATGAACGCTTCGTTATTCCGGTAAAAGTTGAACATAAACGCCACATACCCGGCATTATACACGGAGTTTCACAAACCGGCGCAACTGTTTTTTTAGAGCCAATGGAGATTTTTGAATTAAATAACGAAGTTTCACTGCTAAAAAACGAAGAAACAAGAGAAATTTTTAAAATCCTTTCAAATCTCACATCTGAACTGCGTCAGGAGGTCAGCGGATTTATTTATTCTGTTACGATTATCGCACATTTAGATTCAGTTATTGCAAAAGCAAGGTATGCAAATGAATACAACTGTATTAAACCAATTATTTCTGAAGAAAATGAAATTGTTTTGCAAAACATACGCCACCCCTTGCTTATTCAATCCAAAGGAATGAAAAACGTAATTCCGCTTACAATTGATTTCAATTCAGAAAAACGCGGGCATTTGATTTCCGGTCCAAATGCAGGTGGAAAAACCGTTGCCTTAAAAAGCATTGGAATTAATATTGCTCTCGCACTTGCCGGCTTTTTTCCGCTTGGCTACTGCAAAACAAATTACCGCGATATTTATTCATCAATCGGCGACCATCAATCAATTGAAAATGACTTAAGTACATTCAGTTCCCAAATCAAAGAACTAAAGCAAATCGTTGACAATTGCACTTCTTCCTCGCTTATTTTAATTGACGAAATTGGTTCAGGAACAGACCCACAAGAAGGTGGCGCACTTGCTGCCGGGGTGTTGGATACGTTTTTAGAAATTAAACTCTTTTTCGTTGCAACTACTCACCAGTCATCGCTTAAAGCATATTCACTAAACAAAACTGAAATAGAGAATTGCTCGCTTGAATTTAATCAAACGCAGCTTAAGCCAACATATAAATTCTTGCAGGGAATACCCGGAAACAGCTATGCCTTTGTTCTGGCTGAAAATCTTGGGCTTTCCAAATTAGTTTTAGAGCGTGCAAAAAAATATATCGGTGAAAAGCAAACCCAACTCGAAGAAAGCATTTCTATTTTACAGGAATACCGCAACAAAGCTGAGGAAAATATACAAATTGCAGAACAATACAAGCTAAAAGCTGAAAAATTAAAAGAAGATTACGAAGCTAAGCTAAAGGAAATAAAAGAGAAAAAGTCGGTTTACATCCGTAATGCAAAGGAAGAAGCTGCTGACATTCTGCAAAATGCTAATGCCTTAATTGAAAACACTATTAAGGAAATCAAGGAAGCTCAGAAGCCGATTGTTGAAATTAAAAAAGATTTCTTTGCTAAAAAGGAAAAAATCGTCGAACAGGTTAAAAAGTTAGAGCCGGCCAAAGAAGACAGCAAGGAAGTGCTTTTCCCCGGAAATGCTGTAACGATGGAGGATTCCTCTGAAGTCGGCATAATCATTTCTATTAACGAAAAAAATAACACTGCTATTGTCGAGTTTAACGAAGTGAAATTCAAAGTGGAATTGAGTCAGTTGCATAAAACTGATTTGCCAAAAACAAAGAAAACAAGTGCTGCCGACTATATTCGCTTCGATGCAAGCACCCGCATTGATTTACGTGGCAAGCGTGCTGAAGAATCCATTCGTGAAGTGGACGATTTCCTTTCTCAAGCTGTTATGGGTAACGCAAACCAAATTACTATTATACATGGTAAAGGTACAGGTGCCTTGCGTAAAGCTATACAAGAATTTTTGTATCACCACCCGTCTGTTAAATCATTCCGAAACGGCGATTTGCTCGAAGGCGGCGATGGAGTTACTGTTGTAGAACTGTAATAATTATTAATTGTTAATTGAAGAAATTATATTGAGTTACGAGAAATGTTTTTTTTGGAAAGAGTAGGAAACTGGGTTGAATGTTTCTCAATGTTTACTTTT
>DAIOVK010000310.1:0-2917 GCA_036759045.1 Kapaibacterium sp. (SeqCode)
TCAACACTACACTTTTTCATTTCTCAAAAGAGGAATTGCGTAAGGTGAGTTATTAGGTTATTAGGTTCAATTCTTTTCTTTGTATTTGTTCTTATTTTAGCAATTAATTATCAATTGTATTGGAATTAAATACGTTGACCTAAAATTAACAATTATCAATTAATAATTAATCTTAGCTTTTACTGGATTTTTAAGACCAGAGTATTTATCTAATTCAGCAGAAACGCTACCGATGAGAATTTTTGTTGAGACTTTAACTGGAATTTTGTTTTCATCATCAGTGAGCCATATTAATATTTTGCCTTCGCTTTTAAAAAGGCCACCTTCAGTAACAAGCGGTTCAATAACCAAGCATCTGAATTTGCCAGCAGCAACTTCAACTGTTTGCTTTCCAAGATATTTTACTCCTAAGCTCCAGGTTGTGTCATCAAAGAAATTTTGAAGTTTTAATATTGAACCTTTTTGCATTGAAGCTATGTCCATTGTTCTAACATAGTAGAAAGCAGAAACAATGTCGTGAACATATTCTGGAACTTTATGCTTTTTGTCGCCGGTTATTGCTAAGTTATTGATTTGGTCAAAGGTTGCCTTATAATCTTTTTTGTAACCACCTTCTCTTATTTTTTGCTGAAATTCCCAAGGAAATAATCCCTCAACATCAAGGGCAGTTTGGTATGCATCGCTTACTTTATAAATCCATTCCAAGCTTTTTAGAGAATTGACCTGAAAACGAATATCAAAGCACTCACGGTTATTGTGGTAAACCGGGCGGGGAAGAATATGGAAATAGCCAGTTCCAGCTTTTAAAAACGAATACATCACCGAGTACTCTAATCTTTCGCCATAATAATAGGCATTGTTTTTTAGAGTTCTGTATTTGAAATTTTCAGATTTAGATTTAGAACTGTCCTTATTGTATTGCAAAGCAGTTAAGTCAGTAGTTCTAAAAATAAAGTAAATAAAAAATATGCAAATTACTATCAAAAACGCTTTAATACTCTTTTTAATCATAACATTTCTTCTCATATTTCATTTTATAGAATTGACGTAATAATACCAATATAAATTTTATTTTTTTTTACTACTCTTTTAAATTCAGAATTATTTCAACTGCTAGTGTAATATCCCTTTGAAAACCTTACTATAACATCTTGTCATTGCGAAACGAAGTGAGTAATCTCAAGTTTCGTGTTAGCAATTACTTGTGAGATTTCTTACTTCGTTTCGGAATGACACAATATAGTAAGTCTTTTAACGAATTATTATAACAGCAGGCTTTTAAGAAATGGATAAATTTTCAGATTAGAACTGAAAAAATATTGAATTTGTTTTTTAGAATTGATTTAATTTTGTAAATTTAATATTTATTAATTTGAAATAAAAAAAATTCGATAAATATAAAGTATAATCAGGAAATTGATGACAATTAAAGAAATATATGAACCGATTAGAGAACATTTAGAAGAATTTGATATTTATTTTAAGCAAAAGTTGAATTCAAATGTATCCTTGATTTCATTAATCATAAGCTATTTAACAAAGAAAAAAGGCAAGCAGGTCAGACCAGCTGTAGTTTTTTTGTCTGCTGCTGCCTGTGGCGAAATAAATGAAAGAACATATAACGGTGCAGCAATGGTAGAAATGCTTCATATTGCAACTCTTATTCATGATGACGTTGTAGATGAAGCCGATAAAAGACGTGGAATGGCTTCCATAAATGCTGCATGGAATAACAAAATTGCAGTGCTAATAGGAGATTTCCTGCTGGCAAAAGGTATGCTTTCTGCTATTGATAATAGTGAGTTCAATTTCCTAAAAGCAACTTCTAATGCGGTTCGCCGTATGAGCGAAGGTGAACTTTTGCAAATTCATAACAGCAGAAAGCATAATATCGAACTTGATGTATATTTTAAAATCATTTCTAATAAAACTGGCTCACTACTTGCAACCTGCTGTGAAATCGGTGCAATAAGCACTAACGAAGATTTAACGATCCAATCCAATTTTAAGGAATTTGGTGAAAACCTCGGTATTGCTTTTCAAATTAAAGATGATATTTTGGATTATCAGGGAAAAAGTGAAATTCTTGGGAAACCTATTGGTAACGATATAAAAGAAAAGAAAATTACACTTCCACTGATTTATTCACTATCTAAATCGGATAAATCTGAAAAAAAGAAAATTATTTCATTAATTAAAGATGGAAATCTAAAGAGAAAAGATTTAAATTTTATTAAAGATTTTGTGATTAAAAGTGGTGGAATGGACTATTCTGAAAAAATTGCTAAAGAATATTCTATTAAAGCAATTAGCTATATTGAAAATATTCCTGATAGCATTTATAAACAATCATTAATTAATTTCGCAAATTTTGTTATTGAAAGAAATATTTAATGAATGAAGAAATTACTCTACTTTTTGCTGTTGAAGCAGAACAGTTATTACTTTCCGGATTTGTAGAAGAAGCAATTGATTTGTTAAAAAAAGGAATAGAAAAATTTCCGGATTATTCCGCTGCTAATGCTATTCTTGCAAAAGCATATACTCTTCTTGGAAAAGATGATGATGCAAATCAAACAATAACTAATCTAAAAGAAACAAATTATTTTTACAGTAAAATCGGTTTCACTTCCGAATCTGCCGCTATCTTAAACCCTGATTCCTTAGCTCCTTCTATTGATTTTAATGAAAATTTTGAAGGTAATCCTGCTTTTCAGAGTTTTAAAGATTCGTCTATAAGTGAAACTGAAGGTCCTAATGAAACTGAAGAACAAGACGAAGAATTGATAAATAGTTTTTCAAATTCCGGAGAAAATGAAAACTCAGAAATTGAGGATTTGTTAAAAACTTTTGATGAAGAAGAAGATTTTACTGACGAAAAAACAATTGTAGCAGAAAGCATAGAAATTGAAGAATT
>DAIOVK010000310.1:3017-4355 GCA_036759045.1 Kapaibacterium sp. (SeqCode)
CATTTTCTTGGAAAAAGTATTAGTTCAGAACTTTATGCAGATGAAATTTTACATACTAACGAAAAATCAGAAGAAAAAACTAAAGTAAATGAAAACTATAGTTTTGCATCTGAAACTATTGCAAGAATATACCGCCAGCAAGGTGCTTTTAAAGAAGCAATCGCTGCTTATAAACAATTAATGATATCCGACCCTTCCAAAAAAGAATACTACCAAAATGAAATTGCTCAAATGATGGAAAGTTAATGCTTTTTCACATTTTTTTTTCTATCAAATTTTTTTACAACAAACATTTAAAAGAATTAACTTCGTAATATTTATTATATTTGTAAATGATGTATTATAGAAGAAAAATATGAATATTTAGTAATAGACATTACAAACCAGATTAGCAAAAGTAATTTTAGCAAAATTTGATAATAAGTTTAATATAAAAAATATTTGATTAATTATGAAAATTATAATTTATAATTCTGCAACAAGCTGTTGCAGAATTATAGTAATTTACTTTCTAATTCCCCTCTTGAGAGGGGACAAAGGGGTGTGTTCTTTCATGATTTTTATATCTGAAGCAATATCAAGGAGATATACTATTGTAAACTTGTGTCTTCTCTTTATTCAGAAAGTACTTTTTAAATAGAGAAAAAAGAACACACCCCTTTAATCCCCTCTCAAGAGGGGAATAAGAATAGTGGATTCAAAGAAAGTATCATCCCTGCCCCTCTCTCAAGAAGGGAATAAGAAAAGTGTATTTAAAACGTATAAACACAAACATTTTACACTTCTCAAGAGGGGAATGTGTATTGTAATTTAAAAACAATAATTTTATATATATAAATATGAAAAACACCCTCTTAATAATATTGACGCTCTTAATCACTGCTTGCGGGCTGTTTGAAACACGCGAGCCGGAAGAGCCGCAAAGCGGAAATGTTTCGTTTATTCCACCAAGTTCTGCAAGCATTGTGGTTTCTAATTTTATTAATGCTTTCAACGAAAAAAATACTGAAAATTATACTGCCTGCTTTGCTGATACAACTCTTGGCGACAGCCGCTCTTATAGATTCATACCTTCAAGCGAAGCAGAAGCAAGATGGTCTGGTTTCTTTACAAACTGGAGCGTAGAAAACGAACGCAGGTATTTTTTTTCAATGACAACAAAACTGTCAGTGGACATAGTTCCAGAAATCACTTTAAGCAATTCCCGATTCGATATAATGACACCGGATTCTGCAGTTTTTACATCAAACTATTATATAAAAATAAGCCATAACTTAACCACTGCTCCAACAGATTTTCAAGGGTATATGCAACTTACGATATTACCCAAAATCAATG
>DAIOVK010000311.1:0-4355 GCA_036759045.1 Kapaibacterium sp. (SeqCode)
TGCTTGTTGCTTCTATAGCGTTTTTCAGCATATTTGCAATCACTCTTCCTAAAATTGCTTTATCGGATTTAATATTGGAATTAATTGAATTCTCATTGATAATAATTTCTTTATCTTCGGCTATTTCATATTTAGAATAAATATCTTTTATTTCATTTAAAATATCTAAGGAATTAATATTAACGTATGCGATTTCAAGCTGGTTTTGTTCAGCTTGATTCAACTGGCGTTGAGCTTGAATTTCATCTACTAATCTTGAAGATAGTTGTTTTGCATATTTTTTATATTCATCATAATCGCTAGGAAGATCAATATTAAGCAGTTCTGATAAGCTAATAAAACCAGTTGCAGTATTCATAATATCGTGGAAAAATATTCTTTCGAATATCTGGCGTCTTTTTTCACTGCTAATATCTTCGATTGAAAAAATAATAAATTCTTCGTTATTAATGGTAATCGGAGTAGTCCATATACGGAAATCGAAGGCATCGCCGGAAGTATCCTGAATAATTCTGCATTCCTGAATATCTTCCTGCCCTCTGATACTTGATAGAATTGCTTTAAATGCTCCACAGGTATTGCAAAAACTTGAAGTTCCGCAACCATTTTCATTTTCAAAGGCATGATTGCATTTTAAAACCTCGCCCGGTCTCATCCCTAAGACATCATCTATACTATTAATTCCAAGGAATTTAAGCAACAGTTCGTTTGAATAGACTATTTGCCTGGTTTGATTCAATAACAATACTATATTAGGTATTGCATTAATCATTCTTGTTTGAATATTATCAAACTTTAAATTGCTTGATATTAGCTTAATATCTTTATTTTCAATGCGATTTAATATGTCATAATCTTCCATAATATATATCCTAATTATTCTTAACAATAATTATTTTATTTTAAAATACAAAAAAAAAATTATATACCAAGATATATTTTATAATTAAATTTTTTATTTCTTTTTTATTTTTCCCAAGTTAAATTTGGGAACTCCTGATCCCATGACGAGAATAAAGGAGTTATGAGATTTGTCTCATAAAGAATAATTTCGCAAATTACCCCATAAAAGTGTCATTCCGAAACGAAGTGAGGAATTTCAAATTCTGTGTTAGTAATGACTTGTGAGATTTCTCACTTCGTTACCAATGACATCTTTCCTTTTGTCGGTCATTCTGAGCGGAGCGAAGAATCTCAAGCTATGTGGTAGCAATGACTTGTGAGATTCCTCACTTCATTTCGGAATGACAGGGTAAACTCATGTCATCTCCATTTAAATAAAGCATTTGCTTCATTTTGGGATTCGAAATGACAAAACTGCGAAACAGCAAACTACGAGATATCAGAAGTTCTGAATTTGGGAAGAAGTGCTTGTGATTTTGATAGAATATCGAGCCATACTATCAACTTGTTGATGATATGGCTCAAAAATATTTTTAGGAGAATATCAACTCAGAGTGAATGTGTAAAGTGAATTAACATTTATTCATCAATCAATTTATAAATATAAGCAGTTTCGTTTTTGTTATGCTTGGGATTTAAATGATAAAAAGCTATATCAATTATGCTTGGTGCTATTTCTACTTCAAATTTCATTTTTCCTTGAAAGCGGCTTTCAATTGTTTCAATCCGCTCTGTTTGGTTGTCATTGCCATACATAATAATATAGTTCGGTTCTACTTTTATAATTGGAATAATGCTGTCAAGCGGATTTGTGTCCCATGAAGTGTAAATAGGAACAGAATATTTATTCAAATAAAAGGTAGGATTAAACATTGAGCCAATTTTCCCGCAATCCACAAGCACGGACTTAACGTCATCTTTTTTTGACAAATAATAGAACGATTCTACCCGCGACCGTTTGCTATATGTAAATGAAAATATTATTAATAAAACTGAATTTATTACCCAAAACCAAATCCAAAAATATTTAAAAACCTTTTTCTTTAAATATTCACCGAAATTTTTGCTTCCAAGTATTATAAAAAAAGGGACAAAAGGCAAAATAAAGCGTTCTTGCTTGTTCGGAAAAATTGAATGAAAGAGTAAATATAAAAATGAAGGTAAAAAAATTATCAGTTTATTTTTCCAGTTTACGAAATAATCTTTGAAGAAATAAATGCTTGTTGGTGGAATAAGTATTCCAAAAAGCAAAAGTAAATAGTTATAAAAAGGACCAGATGTATATTCTCCACTATGAGTCGCATTATAAGAAAAATATGTCCAAAATGCAGCAAAAGGATAGCCCCAGGCAAGCCAATCAACTATTCCCTGTGTGAAAAAAGCAGTAGCAATTAAGCCAATAACTAGTAAAATGAGCAATGTGAATTTTTTTTGGAATAACAAAATGAGTCCAATACCAAATGGAATGAGCAGAATCTGGACCCTGAAAATAAAGCTAAGTGCAAACATAGCACCTGCAAGAACGTATGATTTTTTGCTATCATCTCGCATTACAAAATACATTCCGGCAAGAAGGGGTGGAATGCAAACAAATTCGATTAGATTACGGACGCTCATAAAGGGAAAAATCCAGAACAGTGCTAAAATAAGTCCAGTGATTTTTGCATTTTGCTCCGAAGTAATTAGCCGAGCAATTTTAAAACCAAAATAAACAATAAGCAAAGAATAAAATGCGTGCAAAATACGAACTATGAGCATTTTATCTTGTGGGTCAGTAATATTTACTTTCTCTAATCCAAGAAACAGATAATAATGGAGAGCGGGATAAATTATGCTGTGTCCGTGTGGCTCGCCTTTGTTTTCCCAAACAGAAATATCGTTCATTATTTGGAAGGGTTGCTCGATTGGTCCGAAATGGTCATCGTGCATCCCATAACCCATTGAAAAGAAAGCAGCAAATAGGCGAGGTATTAATGCAATTACAAGAATTACAATTAAATAATTATTTTTCCATATTTGTTGATATTTCATTTACTTCTGTTTATTAAAATTTTTCCAAAGATGAATAATTATTAACTCATCTTATGCATTCCTCTTTTAAGAGGGGCAGGGGTGTGTTTTTTTTCCTTTTTCCAATAATGAATCAGGAAACAAGAAGTAATTCATTAAACTATAAGAACCATACTAATCAATACTATAACTGTTTTGGAAAGAATTGATAATGTATGAAAAACTAAGAACACACCCCTGCCCCTCTCAAGAGGGGAATAAGAAAAGTAGATAAAAAAAATTTATCGACACCACACATTTTTATTTCTAAAAAGAGAAATTGCGTAAGGTGAGTTATTAAGATAATGTGAGTTCTAAAAATTTTCATTCTGAAACGAAGTAATGGACCTTAAATATTTTATTATAACAGAATTTACATAATTGAATTCTTAGAACACAACCTATAATTTTTGAATATCTTCTTTGCTTAACCCAGTTAAAGTAATTATAGTATCAATAGAAAGATTTCTCTGCTTTGCCTTGATAGCAATTTCTTTAGCTTTATTAAGTTCACCAATTTCAATACCTTCTTCACGACCTTCAGCTCGTCCTTCGGCTCGTCCTTCAGCTCGTCCTTCAGCTCGTCCTTTAATATTTCCTTCAATGTTACCGAGTGTATATGTTGATAAAAACATACTTGCCTGATAATGCAGTTCAAATTGATATGCTTCGTATATTTCCCGCTCTGCTTTACTGAGTTTTAAAATATCTAATTTTTGTTTTGCTTCAGATAAACCTTTAGCACTGAAATTATCTTTTATTTCTTCGTTCTTAAGGAAGAATATCCATTCGTCTAAAGTGTTTTTTGCAACATCGTCAAAATTATTTACTTTTATTATATAATATTCTGGAAAGATAGAAGATAATTCTTCTTTTTTAAAGATGATTTTTTGTTTTTCACTTAGTTTAAGTGAATCATTTTTATTCAAACCAATGAATTCTGTTTTACCCTTATAAAGATAGTCATCACCTTGTCCTAAATCGAAATAAACGATATTTACAGATATAATTTTTTTGATTTCATCGAATGGTTTGCCTTCAATGATATGCTCAACGACAAGCTTAGATGTGCTGTATAGCATCCTTTGCATAAAATCCATTTGTCGTTGGTTTTGAACTTCAATAATAATTAATTCACCTTTTGTATTTTCTACGAGGAGGTCAACCCTATTGAATTTTGAAATGGAAGTATCTTTATTGGACTCACTTTCAAGGAGTTGCTTAATTTTTATATCCTCTTTTAATAATTCAGAAAGAAATCCTTCCAAGATTCCGAAATTAGCTTTGCTTCGTAATATTTTTTTTACAGCCCAATCGAAACTAATTAGTTGCCTCATACTACCTCCAGAGTATAGTAATTAATCATATAGCAAAAATAAGAAAAATTATCAATATATTTATAC
>DAIOVK010000312.1:0-4349 GCA_036759045.1 Kapaibacterium sp. (SeqCode)
ATCAAATACTACATTGTACGAAGTATTATCAGATGTTTCTTCAAGAACAATGTTCCCGAAAGTTGGACTAGAAGAAACCTGGAACACATATTGTTCAGCATCAGGAACAGATGAACAAGTTAAAGTTGGATTAATATCTATGTTTATACTTCCATTTAAAGGACTAACTAAAAGTGGAGTTTCAAGCAATGGCGTAATATTTGGGTCGAAGATGAACTTCTTGTTAGGTAATGAAACAATATCCGGAACAATGATATTATTGTTAGAAAAAGTAGATGATGCAGTAGAAGGTCCGCCACTTGGGTCTGGAGTAATACTTATAAAGTCCATTATCCCGCTAAGCGATCCATTTATACCAATTGAAGCAGTCATATTCTCAAAAGTTGAATTCATAGCACCATAGTTAAATGTTATAATACCAGTAGTTTCGAAAATCCTTATTTGGAAATTCAGATTATCGTCATCACTACCTAATCTTCTAACATTTCTGAATTGAACAACAAAAGCTCTGTTTGGTTCTTCGCCTTCAGTTTTGTAAGTTATATCAGAAGCATATTCATCGACATATAAATCTTCCCATAAAGGAGCTAAAAATCTAATAGACTCAGGTGAAGCCAAGTCATTATTTAAGGCAGCATTTGTATTTGTGGCAAGAGACATCCAACCATTAGTGCAGATTCTAACTTGCGTAAATGGGGTGCCAGCGTAATTGAAAGTAAATGGTAAATCAAAGTTTGCTGCATTATCATCCCAATAAACATTTGTTTCAGTACCATCAGTAAACTCAACATAGTCTTCAGGTTCTTCTGTAAATAAGTATGAATAAACATTAACCATAATTAAAGTTGTAAAACTAAATGCATTTGACCATAAACCAACATTATCACCATTTAGACCTCGAACTCGCCAGTAATATTGAGTGTTATTTTCTAAGGGCGTTAAAAATGAAAGTGTCCAAGAATAATTGAAAAAATTGCTTTGAGTAGCAACAATACTATTGAAAGTTGGGTCTAAAGCAATTTGTATTTCATATTCAAGAGAGCCGATAAGTGGCTGCCATGTGAAAGTTGGATTAATTCTTATACCGGTTGCAGAATTAATCGGTGTTAAGAGTGTTACTGGTGCTAAAGGACCGGAAGTCGAAAATGCCCAAACTTTTGACCAATAGCTTGTATTTCCTTCTAAGTCAGAACCATTTACTCTCCAATAGTAAATTGTAGATTCAAGCAATGCTGAGCCAGCAGGGACCTGATAGGAAGTTGCTTCAATTCCAGCTTGGTTAATTACTATGTTTGAGAAGTTAATATCAGTTGCTACCTGGATATTGTAAGTGTTAGCACCTTCAGATGAGTTCCATTCAAATAACGGTGTAGTTGGAACACCATAAGTATTATTTTCAGGAGACGCTAATTGAGGTGGTAATATTCCAGACGCATCAATACCGAAGAGCATATTTGGCCTTGCATTATTCCAATTAGCCCATAGTGGTTCAGTACAGGTAAATTGATAACTCCATCCAGTAAAGAATCTACTTGAATAAAAGTCAGTAAATGAAAAAGCTGTTCCTTCATTATAAGTTGCTACACCATCTGGGTAATTATTAAAGCAAATATCAACAAGAATATTAGATGCACCATCCCAAATAAATATATTATCAAATATATGTGAATTCCAGCCAAGATATGGTGTATAATCAACAGGACCGTAAACTAATGTCCAATCGGTTAAATCCCAAGTTCCATCAATTTCATTTGCTGTTGTTTGTTTTAAACTAATTGTAAAGTCTTGAAGCGTAGCACCCGAGTTAAGCCTTCTTATATCAAAAGATAGAGAAGTAAATAATCCGGGATACATTCCGGCATCTATTAATTCAGAAGCTCTAATTAAGAACTGTTGTTTAGCGCCTTGTGATTGATTTGCATATGGAGCCGGAAAATCCCATTCTCCGTTCACTAAATTTTCGGTACCAATTTGGATAAAGGCACCGGTAGTAAATGTCCAAACGTCAGACCAATTACTTTCAGTGCAAGGGCTTGTCATTTTGACTCGCCACCAGTATTGGGTAGTTATTTCAAATCCGGTATATACCAAATTAGTTGCTGTCAAATCTACTTGTTCATATATTATATTTTCAAATTCATCATCAGTAGCAATTTGAAAATGATAATTTGTAGCTGCAAAGAAACCTTCCCAATTAAAATTAACAGTAGTAACATAGTTCGTTATTGCGTTTAGTGGATTAAAAAGAGTTGGCGCAGGCAAATCACCTTCAGAAATAAATCCAGAGCGGCGAGACCAGAAGCTTGTTTCAGTTCCATCTGTTGCATTTACTCTCCAATAATATTGTGTATTCTCATCTAAAGCACTACCTGCTGGAACCTGATACTCTGTTGTTAAAATATTTGTAACATCTAACACTATAAATTCAAATCTTTTATCTAATGCAATTGTAATATTATAGCTCGTAGCTCCTTCAGATGCCTCCCAATCCAATAATGGAGTAGTAGAAACGCAATAAGAATTATTATCCGGAGTAGTTAAAGTTGGTGGAAGTATCCCTGACACTTCCATACCAAACATCATATTTGGTCTGTTGGGTGATGTATTAGCCCAATTTGGATTAGCACAAAGTTCTGGGTAATTATCTCTGTTGCACCATCGAACTGAAGGATATTCTGTTGGTGTATAATACATACTTTCGTTGTAAGTATAACTCAAATTATTAAAGCAAATATCAAGCAGAATATTTGATGCACCATCCCAGAAAAATCCTTGAGTGAACAAGTGTGAGTTCCAACCTTCAATTGGCTGATAATCTTCAGGTCCGTATACTAAAGTCCATTCTTCAAGGTCCCAAATATCATTAATATCAGTAGCTTCAGTATATTTCATACTAATATAGAAATCCTGCAAAACAGTTCCAACGTTTATTTGAGCAACATCGAATCCTAAAGAAGTAAGCATACCTGGTACTGCTCCAGCTTCATATAGTTCCTCTGCTCGAATTAGAATTTGATGTTTGCAGCCGCCATACCAGTTTCCATAAGGTGATGGATATGTCCATTGGTCATTAAAATCTGTTCCATTACCAACAATAACGAATGCACCGGTTGTAAATGTCCAGATTTCTGACCAGTTGCTTTCACTGCATGAACTAATCATTTTTACACGCCACCAGTACTGAGTCTCCATTTCCAAACCAATTACAAAATAATCAGTTTTAGTTATTCCGGGCTGGTCAATTACTATATTTGAAAAGTCTGGGTTTGTTGCTACCTGTAAGTAATAGGATTCGGCACCAAGGTTTCCATCCCACATAAAATTTACATTTGTATTATAATTAGTTATTTCATTTGGGGGATTTATAAGAGTTGCCTGTGGCAAATCCCCTTCAATAACAAATGACCATTTTGAAGACCAATAGCTATAACAAAATTCCGAACTATAAGCGATTACTCGCCAGTAATAACGTGATAATTCAGACAAGGGACTACCGTTCGGAATAGTGAAAGTAGATGCAACCAACCCTTCTGCTGATAAAACTATATCATTAAAAGCACGGTCATTTGCTATTTGAAATGTATAAGTCGAAGCACTTTCTACATCGTTCCAGTCAAATACTGGTGTTGTTTCAATACAAACGCTTTTGTTAGCAGGTTCAACTAATGTCGGAAATTCTAAGCAAGCTGGAATAAAAGGAATAGCTAAAGAATACAATTCAAGATTATTTGAGTAGTTACCAATTTCTGTAGCTTCACCAGTTTCTATATTAATAGTTAAGAGTGTTCCAGTATAGTCAACATATCCAGACCAATAGCAAGTATTAGTAACTTTTTCAAATTCCATGTCCTGAGTATAAGTAGCACTAACTCCGGTTGGACCTATAAGAGTTGGCTGACCAGTATATTTATCAATATAATAAAAGCAATCGTCGGTTGTAGAAACAGAATACAAATCACCGTCAACCGATGCTGCTAAATTACTGAAAACTTGAGTTCCGATAGGACCAACAGGTGTTGAGGTTCCTGTTGCCATATCAAGAGTACATAAAGTATAGTTACCATCAATATAACAAATAGCATACATTGTTGCTGTTTGAATATCATAAGAAATTCCGGTAACCTCCACACCAACATTACCAATAATATTTCTGTTACCAGTCGCTGGGTCAAGTGAAACGAAAGTATAATTCCAGGAACCTACAGCATACCACAAATCATTTGCCCAGGTTCCGGCAAGGAGATATTCTTCATTTTGTTGATTTTGGATTTGAAACATATTTTCTGGGTTTGCAAGTGAAAACATCACCGGTCCTGGTCTCCAATCACCTGTCCAATACGTATTATATC
>DAIOVK010000313.1:0-4337 GCA_036759045.1 Kapaibacterium sp. (SeqCode)
GACGTTTACTTTTGGAGAAATGAACTTTTTAGTCATCGGATGACTGCCAGTCATCGGATGACTTCTTTCTACACATTAAATCATTATAATTATATGTTATACATGTAGTTACGTGCTAAAAAACCCAAAGTGGTTCATTAGGAGGATCGCAGAGAGGAATCTCACAAGTTCTTGTTATCACAGAAATTAAGATTTTTCGCTGACGCTCAGAATGAAAAGCATTTATACTCAATTTTTCAATGAAACGTTATACTCGTATTGCTCGAAATGAAAATTCTTTTAATATTATTAAAAATATTTAAAAGTATTTTTATTTGTAAATTCAAATTTGTAATTTAAAAAAAAATTAATAAAAATAAAAAAATGAGATTTAAATATGAAAATATTATTGATTTTCATCTTAATATCCTTACCTTTAATGCTTTATGCAGAAGAGAACCTAACTCTTGAAAAAGCAATAGAGATTGGTTTAAAAAACAACTATGGCTTAATCATAGCAAAGAATGAATTAGAAATAATTAAAAATAACGTTTCTATTGGAAACGCTGGCTTTTTGCCCAAGATTGATTTATTCGGTTCTGCTGAAATAAGCACTAATAATGTGCATCAAAAATCAATCACTGGTTTTTCATTAGATAAGGAGGGCGCTCCGGCTGATGCTATAAATGCTGGCATTGCTGCAAAGTGGACAGCTTTCGATGGTATGCAAATGTTTAAAAAATATGAAAGTTTAAAAATTCAAGAGAATATTGAAAATTTTCAGCAAAAAATTAAAATTGAAAATACAATTATTCAAATTTCTGATTTGTATTTCAATATAATTAAGCAGGGAAGTTTAGTTGATTATTGGAACGAGCATCTAAAACTTTCCTATTTTAGGACTGAAATTGCAAAAATCAGCTTTGAGCAAGGCATTGGAAGTGAATTGGACTATCTGAAAGCTCAGGTCGAACAAAATTTTGATGCTTCTGATTTAGAAAAACAAAAGGCGGTTTTAACTTCATTAAAAGCATCAATGAATGAAGTGCTTTCACGAAATATCGAAACTGATTTTGCGATTAAAGATAGCATTCCAACAATAAGTCAAATAGAATATCAAACGGCTTTGGAAAATATGCTTAGTAAAAATAAAGAATTGCTTGCTTCTGAACAAAATAAAGAATTAAGCAGCTTAGAAGCCGATTTGGTTCTTTCTAAATACTATCCCTCAATTGATTTCAGAATTGGGGCTAATTATTTTAACTCAACCAGCCGAGCATCTCAAATTAGCAGGAATTATGGTTTTGCTCTTACTCTAGGGGTAAGTGCTAAATTCAATATATTTGACGGTGGAAATGATTCTCGCAAATTAGAAAACTCATATATAAATATAATTAATGCTGATTTAAAGAATAAGCAGCTATCTCTTTGGCTGGAAGCTCATTTATACAGAGTTTATCAGGATTATTTAGTTAATAAGCAGTTGATTAATATTGAAAAAGAAAATATAATATTTGCTGAAAAGAATATGCTTTTTGCTCAGGAAAGCTATAAGAATGGTTCCATTTCTTCACTTGAATTTCGTGAAGCACAGCAAAATCTCTTGGAAGCTAAATACCGATTGATTTTTTCTAAATTTAATGCTAAAATAAATGAACTGGAACTTTTTCTAATTAGTGGACAGATTTATTAATTTATATTTTAAGTGCTACTGATTCAATGAAAATAATCAAAGAGTTAGGATATTTGCTTCTTAAAGAATAAATTCGCACCTTATAGCAAAAGTTGTTATTTTGACGAATGTCAGGATGTAATATTTATACCAAACTGACAAAAATAATAGCATCGTAATCTGTCATTAGGAGGCGAATATAAACGAAGACGTTTACTTTTGGAGAAATGAACGATGTTATATGTCCTAACTCTTAACACTATTCATTACTCACATGTTTTAGTTCTTATAAAAGAGAGTTGTATTAATATTATTCTATATGAAATTTATTCCGTAGGAATTAAATATTTGTAACAAGAATAAACCTTGACTGTGTTTATCCCGTAGGGATTATATATAAAAAAGCTATTAAATATTTAATTCCTACGGAATAAAAAGACACTAAAAAATGAATGGTTACAAATATTTTATCCCTAACGGGATAAGTAGAATAGCAGATATTTTAAATATGTGGTTAATGAATAGCTCTTAACAAAGGGTTGCAACTTTTTATTAAGAGCAATCAACCATCGGGTTAACCCGATGGTTGATATATTTATTGAAGTATTTGTAATATTTACTGTTACACTTTTAAATACTAAAGTGGTTCATTAGGAGGCGAATATAAACGAAGACGTTTACTTTTGGAGAAATGAACTTTTTAGTCATTGAATGACTGGCAGTCAACATAAAATACATTATAATTATATGTAATACATATAGTTACGTGCTAAAAATGCCAAAGTGGTTCATTAGGAGCATAGCGAGGATTGAAAAATGATAATAAGTAATTTAACGAATTTCTACATTAGTCATTTATTTGAGCCCACTAATTTAATAATTCGTTAAAAGACTTATTATATTATGTCATTTCGAACCCCAGAATGAAGTAATAACTTTATTTAAATGAAGATGACATCAGTTTACCCTGTCATTCCGAAACGAAGTGAGGAATCTCACAAGTCATTGCTACCAAAGAATTTGAGATTTAGAAACAGTGCTTTTCAGTCATACTATCAACAAGTTGATAGTATGACTGAAAAAGATGTCATTGGTAACGAAGTGAGGAATCTCAAGTTCTTTAGTAACAATTAGTAGTGAGACTCTTCACTTAGTATCTGAATGACAGACCACTTTACCTGTCATTGATGCTCGTATGACTGGAGACAAATAAAAAGGGGAATTTCTTCCCCTTTCTTTTTTTTAGTAATTTTCTTTAAATTCTTCAAAGTATGCCTGGTCGTGAAGGCAGGCAGGGCATTTAGCTGGAGCTTTGTCGCCTTCGTGGACGTATCCGCAGTTACGGCAATACCATTTAATTTTAGTATCTTTTTTAAATACTTTTTCTTCTTCAATATTCTTTAAAAGTTTTGTATATCTGATTTCGTGCTGTTCTTCAACTTTTGCTATCATACTGAAAGCGGCAGCAACATCGTTGAAACCTTCTTCTTTTGCAATGCTGGCAAATTCGGGATAAAGAACAGTCCATTCTTCATTTTCGCCCATAGCAGCAGCTTTAAGGTTTTCAGTAGTAGTGCCGATTTTTCCTGCTGGATACATTGCGGTAATTTCAACATCTCTTCCTTCGAGGAATTTGAAGAAGCGTTTTGCGTGTTCTTTTTCCTGATTTGCGGTTTCTTGGAAAATACCAGCGATTTGCTCATAGCCCTCATTTTTTGCAACTTTAGCAAAAAATTCATAGCGGTTTCTTGCCTGTGATTCGCCAGCGAATGCTTTTAAAAGGTTTTTTTCTGTTTTTGAGCCGGCTAATTCTGTCATATTTTTTCTCCTGTAAAAATTTATAAAATATTAAAAACTTCTTTTCCTGCAGCACATATCGGACATTCCCAATCATCTGGCAAATCTTCAAAAGGAGTGCCGGGAGGAATTCCCATTGTAGGGTCTCCTTCTTCGGGATTATATATATATCCGCAAACATTGCAGATATATTCCGGCGATTTGCTCTTTGGTTTTTCTGCCAGTTTAGATAATTTGTCTTTGTCAATATATGTGGGAGCATTTTTGGGTGATAAACCCTTAATTACGTTTCTATAATACGAGTAAGTCAAAGGATTTTTATCCTTATCGAATAGTTCAGCTTCTTTAACATTAACAATAAAAAGAATATGAGTTCCGAGGTCTAATGAATTTTCAACTTCGCAGTCGAAAGCTCCAATAGTTCTGTCCAAAACAAATGGACAACCAGATTCGCATAATTTATAATCTATATTTTCAAATTTATTAAACTCTCTGCCGGATTTGAAACCAAAATGTCCGATATACTCCAAATCGACCTGCTCTTGAATTACAGATATAGATAACTTTTTACTTTTCAATATGAAATCTGTTGTTAAATTATTTTTATGTGAGCAGACAGCTAATTTGGGTGGCTCTGCTGTTACCTGAAATACAGTATTATTTATGTGCCCGTTCAACTTTCCTTCAAATTGAGATGATACTATGTATAGTCCGTAAGATAATTTAAAAAATGTTTCAATATTCATTTTAACTCCAAAATAAAAAATAATATAAGAATATTTCAGAAAATTTCAAAATAATATCTAAAATTAAATAAGTAACTTTTGTTTGTCGATTTATTTTTGCAATTTTGAAAAAAAGAATTATGAATATTTAAAATTGAAAAAAA
>DAIOVK010000314.1:0-4331 GCA_036759045.1 Kapaibacterium sp. (SeqCode)
CTTCAAGATAATTTACTTTTATATGATTTAATACATTTGAAAAAAGCATTATACTTTCATAATATTTATCTTTTTGTGAAAAAAGTGAGAAAGGTAACAAAACTAACAGAATCAATAAAAATTTTTTCATCTTTATATCCTTCATTATTTTACACTAAGTTTTTGAATATTATTTTCTGCCTGAGAAATATAATCTTTGAATTTTTTCGGAGAATATTGAATAAATTTTTTATAACAATCAATTGCTTCATTTTTCATTCCTTTGCCCTCATAAATAAGAGCAAGATTGAAATAAGATTTTGTATAATACGCATTTATTTCAATGGATTTTTTATAGGACTGAATTGCTTGTTCAGTCTTTTTCATTTGTGCCAAAAAAACAGCTTTATTATAGTGCATAACAGCATCATTTGGTTCGAGCAATATAGCAGCATCTAATTCTGTAGCTGCTTGTTCATATTGTTTTCTTTTGTTATAAATATTTGATAGCTGAAAGTGAGCCATATAATAACTCATTTCGTTCATAATCGTTTTCTGAAAATACTCTTCAGCTTGTTGAAGTGAATCTAATTGCAAATAAGTATAACCAACAATGTAATAATAATCTGATGGATTAAGAAAACTTTGAGAGACTTCTTCTTTATTTTGAGTTTCAACACTATCAATTATATTCTTAAAATCGCTTAAGGCACTATCGTATTGTTTAGTTTTTACGAAAGATAAACCTCTAAAAAATTTTAATCTGTAATAATTAGGAACAATTTCTAATGCTTCAGTTAGCTCTTTGATTGATTCATCATACTGCTCAAAAATAAATAGCTGAATTCCTTTATAAATGTAATTAAATAAAATTCCTTCAACAAAGTTCATAGTTGCCTGAGGTTTTAAGATTGTAGCATAAACTTTCCAATCGAAATAAGGGTCATAAACAAATGCTTTTCTCAATGCAGTTTTTGAAGTATCAAAAAAAATATCTCTTTTTTTATCAGAAACATTTGCATCAATTAAATTTCCAAATGACCTCGGTTCTTGTGAAGCAACTGCACAATAACTGCCAAAATGAGCTAATGATAGATGAGGATTAAGCTTAATTGCTTTATCAAATTCAATTATTGCGCTATCTGGCTCTCCTATCGACAAATACTTAACACCAAGATTGTAGCTATGAACGCAATCATTAGGGTCAGTTTTTGCGATTTCTTTAAGCTGTTCAACGCTTTCTTTAATCTCTATACCCGGCATTGAGCAAGATGAAATTATTACTATTAAAATAAATAACAGATAAATAAAATTTTTAGGCATTTTCTTGTCCTTATAGTGTTTAATTCATTTATTTTTAATTAGAATTATTCTCTATTTTATTTCACTTGAATTTACAACTTGAAAATGTTGTAAGTTTAAAAATAATTTAATAAATTTATTGTTAAGAAAAAAGAAAAGTTTTTTTTGATGTGATTTCAGTAATCCAAATATATTATTGAAAATAAAGGATATAAGAGAATTGCTACGTTAAGAATAATTGCGCAAATTATCCTAAAAAGGTGTCATTCTGAAGCGTTGTGAATAATTTCAAACTCTGTGTTAGCATTACTTATAAAATTCTTCGCTGACGCTTAGAATGACAATTTTTTAAACTTCCCTATTTGATATTTTTTATTTCTGAACTACATTTATTGCAAAATGATATATTTCAAAAGTTTATGAGCACTTATGTCTAAAAATTACAATACATTAAATACAACCTGTCATTGATTTTCCCAAGAGCTTCATATCTGCTTAATTTCCAGTTATAAATAGGTTCTGAAACTTCGTCAACCATTTTACCGGCATAAAGGGTGCTAAATTGCAAATCTCTTACAACTAATGATGTGCTTGTAGAGTAGGCAAGAGTTTCACTGTTTGGTTTCTTAGCATAGCTGGCATTTAAAGTTAAGTCATTTAAAATTGGATAGTTTCTACCATTAACATTAAGGAAACAGTCATTGTTGCAACCTAAAAAGTAAAGTTCTGAACCATCATACGTAAAAATTGGTTTACTTGAGTATTCCCCGCCAGAGTATTCCACACTATTCAAAACAACAAGATTTTTACCGTTATCAACAGCTCTGTAGCCAATCATAGAAAGTTCCGGATGAAGCACCAAATCATAAGCTTGCTCGTACTCCTTGCCTAAAAGCGGTTCATAATACTCATCAGAAATAACAATGGAACTCTTTCTTCCACTGGGTAAAACGACAAGGGCTGCTGCTACAGTACCATAAATGTTAATTGCTACCTCAGTAATATTCCTAAATTTATCGGAAATTGATTTTGTTCCTTTATAAATCTGCCAGGTAGTTCCGCTTTTACCAGCAAAGATAAATTGCCCGTCGCTCCAAAAGCCGAATGGCTTTATCTCGTCATATATTTGACTTTCTACTCCATTTATATTCAAAACATAGCCGGAACTTAATTTACCAAGCAATGCAACTTTGTCCCCTGTATAGCTTAAATAGTAAGCACCAGTTCCATTCATTATATCAAATTTCTTTTTTCCGACTACTACAGTCTCAATATCTTCTTTTTTATAAGAATAAACAAGCATTTCTGAATTGGGGGTATATGTCAGAATTCCTTTTATTGAAAGAGATGGGAGAGTAATTTTTCCTTCATTTGTAAATAGATAGAGCTTTTCTTTTTCACTTGTAAATGCAGCCCACTTTTTGCCATCATTAGAAAAAGTCAGACCATCAATTTTAAATGCCAAATCAGACTGATTTCCATTTACTATTAACCTGTATTGCTTTGAAAATGGTTGAGTAATGACCCACCAGTTGCCGGTAGTATCAATACCGTATTTTAGCACTTTTTCAGAACCATCCCAGATTTGTTGCTCTCCACATCTTTGAGATAAAGCACTTTGAGTTAAAAACAATAACAATAATAAAAAAATCTTTAATGTTGATTTAATATCCATAATTCATCAATAATAATTATTAATAATTTCTATTGTCAAAATAACAAATAATTGTAAAAGAACAAAATTATATGAAAATTTAAATAGTTTTTAAATTTAAAATGTATATGCTTTAAAAAAATAGTCATACCCGTGAAAGTCATAGTTGTAGTAGCCAAACGTAATTATGTAATTGCTAAATCACTAATTTAATAAAATATTATTAATAAATATTTTATACTGTCAGAATGTTTTAACAAAATTTTTCTATTAATCAGAAATATCATTTAATATCACCTTTTTCATCAATAAAAAATTTTTTCTTCAAATATTACTTTGTTTATTTATTTAATTTTATTAAGTTTATGAAAATGAAAAGTGAATTTTTGTATCAATAAATATAAAATCTAATGAATAATCATCTGAAAATGATTATAGTAATCTTAATATCATTTTTATTTGTGATTTCCTGTGATGAAAAAGAAATCGAATTTGAAAATCTCTATTCTTATAAAAATGACAAGAATATTTGCGATTCGCTTGGAAGACCAGCAAATGACAGTGTGAGTTATTTTCCAATTGAATATTTAATTGATGGTAATAGTAGAGGAATTGATCCATATATTAATTATAGGCATTTGATTTATTCAGATTTAAAAGTATATCAAGTAGCCTGGTCTTCTGGATTTTTTCATGAAATGAAAGAACCAATTCTAAGTAATTGCTATTTGAATAAAGAAATTATCCGTTTCACTTTAGGAAGAACTTTTCATCCAACAATTATCATTCGAATAGAAAAAAAAGATAAAGATATTATTGTAATTGAAAGAAAAAATGTTGTTTTCACATCAGAAAATAAAGATGAAAATAATAATCACTATTTGAAAATTGATAGTACACAGATTATTGAAAAAATTAGTAATTTTAAATACGATGATTGGCTTAATTTAATAGAATTAATAAAAAGAAGTTCATCAGAATTAATTCCAAGTGCATTGTATGAAATGCCTATTGATGGTTCTAATTGGTTACTTGAAATACACACAAAAAAAGGATTTTATTTTTTTGACCGTTGCAGTCCTAATCCAAAAGAATACCCGGCATTCCGCAAAATCTGCGAATATATTTTAGATTTAAGTTCATTTAAAAATGAAGAAAGATATTAATAAACTAATTATTAAAATTAATTGAGTTACTTGTGTATTAGTTCATTGAAATACTTATAAATAAGTTTACTCCACGATAAATCAAATGCTTTATAATGGAGATGACATTAATTAATAAGAACTTATGAAAATAGAATGCAAGAAATCCCCCCTACCCCCCTTTTTCAAAGGGGGGAAAGAAAATATATAGTAATTCCCCCCCTTTGAAAAAGGGGGGTAGGGGAGATTTA
>DAIOVK010000315.1:0-4320 GCA_036759045.1 Kapaibacterium sp. (SeqCode)
TATGAACAAGTGCATAAATATAATTTCTTATCGGGTCAACTTTAATTTCCATTATTGCCTGTCCGTATCCCTCGGAGTCAGATGGAATTTGCAATCTATTAATTACACTCAAATCATTAAGTTCCCTAAACTCAACAAATAACAAATAAGCAAGTATTAATTGAGAACTATCGCTTGTAAATTCAATATCATGATATGACAAAGCTCCAGTTCCAGGGTATGTTTTAAATATTTCACCGTCTTCAGTTCTTCTCACTTGAAATTCATTTGCCATAACAACAACAAAATAGTCATTGTCTGGCATTAGCTCCATGTCATAAATTTTGCTTTCAGCCATCTTATTCCAGTGGAACACCAATTCACCTGCATGCAAAGTTATCGAAGCAAGCAGTAGAACAACAAAAATCAGAAATCGTTTCATTTAAAAATTCCTTTAAATGTTTATAAATATTTATTTTAGGGAACTTTTCCCTAATTCAGAGTTCAGTATTTTTAAACGCTGAAGTAGGGAAATTTTCAAAGAAAGTTTTTTGCCAATTTAATTATTTTTAAATTAACAACTTTTCTTACATATAATAACACATTTTTTTGCTTTTTATCTCAAAAAAAAACGAATTTTTTAAAATATTTTTTCATTTCTTAATTCACGTGTGATAAATTGAGGTTGAGGCCAGATATTCTTTAAAACTATATCACCACCGTAGCTCGGTTTATCTGCTTTTGTTAATATTAAGCGTGAGTAATTTTCATTAGTTGAATCATTCAGAATTGTTCCTTTTATATGCTTAAACCCGAAAACTGGGTCAGAAGGGTCTGCTGGACGTAATATCTTACCAAATGTTGTATCTTTATGTAGTAGTGTAGGTTCGTATTGTATAAACGGTGCAAAATAATATCCAGGCCTAAAATATGCTCCATCAATCCAACTTGGCTGGTGAACTAAATACAAAGGATTTTCTTCATTTCCTGTTCCATAAATATAGCTTCCTGCTGCTCTTGTATTATTTAATAAAGCGTCATTCATTTTTCTAGAACCATACCATTGAAAACCATTAAGCATTGTTGTTTGTTTAAAGGAATCTGGTTCAAAAATTCTTGGGGAATCACTATAGCCCCACTTAAAATTCCAAGCAGAGGGTTCTGTATCTTGTGCATTTACAATATAAACACTTAAAATTACAAAGAAAATTTTAATTATCTTATTCATGTTAATTCTCCTTTATAATTTTATAAGTTATTATTGAATCATTACATGTAATCTGAATAAAATATACACCATTCAAATAAGAAGAAAGATTTATAACAAATACATTATCTTTGTTGTTAATTGTTGATTCATATAATATCTGGCTATTAATGTTTAAAATTTTATAATTTATTAAAGAAGATTGACAATTTGTTTTAACGATAATATCTTTCGTTGTTGGATTTGGATATATTGTATTTATAAAATTTATACTATCTTGTACAGTAGTATTATTATTATATTTTACCATTGACATTTTTTGTGCAGAATTTCCTATAAAAGACTTATATTTCTCTGAATAAATAATTCGATTAGCAAACCTTAGAGAATCTACATCCCAAATTAATGTTGAAAATTCTATTATTTCTTTTTCCATATTAAGAACTGTTAAATAAAAACCATTTGAGTTCATAATTTTATTTTCATTTTCAAAAAATAAAAATGGTCCACCAACTATTTCTTTAAATGAATCATTAGTTATTTTATTTTCCTTAATATTATAAATAAATAAACCATCATTTAATGTTCCATTTAACAAAGGGAAATGGCCAGTATAATAAATATTATCTGTATTTAAATCAGAAAATTTTAATTCTTTAGGGGTACATTCATAATCGAATTGTAAATTTTTATCGTATAAACAAAAATCACTTTTCAATTCAAATGTTGATAAATCCCAGACTTTTAAATATGTCTTTCCCTGATTCATTGCTGCTAAATATTTTCCATCTTTAGAAATTGCCAGACAATCGTAAGAAGTATTATCGTAAGTTGTTAAATCTTTTACAAATTCCATCGTTTCATAGTTATATACAGATACTTGACCTTTAATTAAATAATCAGGAAAACCACTATTTGCATATAAAGTAACGTAAACGTATGGTCTAATTGGGTCGACTGCTATATTTGAAAACCATAAAGACATTACAGTATCTCTTTTTAAATCATACTTTTTTATTAAACTTAAGTCTTTTAAATTATATAAACAAATATCTCCATATTTCCCATTAGTTAGTATAATTTTCGTACTATCAGGTGTAAATTCAAATTTAGCATAAGAAACAAATGGCAAAGGTGTAGATTTAATCAATTCACCTGTTTCAGTATTTCTTAGCTGTAAAACGCCTTCGTCGCCAAGCCCAGCTAAAACTAAGAACTGGTCTTGATTTGGCATAAATTTCATATCTTGAATGCCACCAGCTTCATTGGCTAAATTCCAACCAAATTTCAATTCACCTGCCTGCAAAGTTATCGTAGCAAGCAGTAGAGCAACTAACAATACTAAGTTTTTCATTTTAAAACTCCTAAATAATTTCTAAATAAAAAATTTCAATGCCAAATGCATTGGCACTCAAATTATTTATTTCCATATTTTTATTGTTTTTTCAAACTTACACAATTCTTATATTTAAAACACATTTTTTTGAATTTTGTCTCAAAAAAAGTTAATTTTTTTTAGCTTTTTTGAGTAGGTATCATTCTTCTTGTTATTCGCAATTCTTTTGTTGGTGTTACTTCTTCTAATAATTGCGAATAACCTCTATTCTCAAAGTAATTTAATAATTCAACTGAATCCCTATGATTGATTGGCAACTTGTTAAATTTAATTGTATCAATAATACCATTTCCTAAAGTATAAGGAATTTGCAAACTTAAAGCTATTGAATCATCTACTATTGTTTCAATTTCTGGATTTAGACGCCGCAAGTTAATTGTCAAATACCATTTTTTACCAAGGTAATTATCTGTTTGCCCCTCAGATATAAAATTTAAAAAATTTTTTGTGTTAAAATTTGGTTGGGGCCAAATATTCTTTAAAACGATGCTATCACTTCCATAGCTTTGCAAATCATCTTTGTATAAAATTAGTCTTGAATAATTCTCATTAGTTGAATCGTTTAAAATAGTTCCTCTTCTATATAAAAATCCAAACACTGGGTTTGATGGGTCAGCAGGTCTTAATATTTCACCTACATTTGAACTTGTTAAAGGTAAGGTTGGTTCATATTGCATAAAAGGAGCGTAATAATAACCCGGCATATAATAAACACCATCTACCCAACTCGGCTGATGAACTAAATACAATGGATTTTCTTCATTTCCTGTTCCATAAATATAACTACCAGCTGCTCTAATATTATTGAATAAAGCTTCATTCATTGGTTTTGTTCCGTTCCATTGGAATCCTGTATAAACTGAATTTTGTTGAAATGAATCTGTAACAAATACTCTTGGTGAATTACTATAACCCCATTTGAACTGCCAGTCAGACGGCTCTTTGTCCTGGCTTAAAAGAGTTAAAGAATATAACATGATAATTATACATATTATTTTTTTCATAGCTAATTATCCTTAATAATTTTATAAGTAAATATTAGATTTTCACATGTAAGTTGAATAAAATAAACACCTGCTGAATAAGATGAAAAATCAAAAGTTAATGATTTATTTTGGAGGTATGCAGTATTCTCAGCTAATATTTTACTATTAATATTAAGTATTTTATAGCTTATTTGTGCTTGTTCACAATCAAATTTAACAATAACATCATTAGTAGTTGGATTTGGGTAAACACTATCAATAATTCCAATTTTTTCTACTACGCTTGTGTTATTTTTATAACCAACTTTAGTAATTAAATATTCGCAATAACTAATAAAATAATCATTAGTATTGTTATATATAATTTTATCGTAAATAGGAATATTTGCATTTAACATTGTTTTATACTCTATTTTACTATCTTTATAATTTATTATATATAAATATATTCCATTAGTAGCCATAGCTTTATTTTCTTTTTCAAAAAAAGTAAATTTGCTTCCATAAATTCTCTCACTTCCAACACCGAAAGTTGAATCAATTATTTTATTTTCAGATATACTATATATAAATAAACCGCTGTGTTGGTCAGTTTCTTCATTGTTTTGAGAGAATTCGCCTGATATATAAATTTTATCTGAGTTTAATTCTGAAAATTTTATACAAGAAGGTATTCCCCATATGTCTGTACCATATATTGTTGGGCAAATCTGATATTCATTTACCTTCTTTTGTGTTTCTAATGACCAAAC
>DAIOVK010000316.1:0-4315 GCA_036759045.1 Kapaibacterium sp. (SeqCode)
ATAAGGAAAAAAGAACACACCCCTTTAATCCCCTCTCAAGAGGGGAATAAGAAAAGTTGATTTAAAGAACTTATCAGCCTTGCTCCTCTCAAGTAGGGAATGCGTAAGGTGAGTTATAATGTTTCCTACTTTATTTGAGGAAAAGAAACTCTCCAAAGAGCCGGGATATTATCGGGGACAGTTTGCTGCTCCCAGCTTGCGCCACTATCAATAGAATGTAAAATAGTGCTAACCTGAGTATAACCACCGTCTCCATTACAACCTACAACCCAAAGTTCATTTTTACTTATAGCAGAAATACCAAGCGTCCAAATTGCATTATAATTTAAGGATTGTTTTTCCCATGTATTGCCAGCATTAGTAGTTCGGGCAAAGTTCATTTTGTCAGCACCAGCCCAAATGTAATTACTATCAAACGCAAAGATTGCATTACAATGCGACATTGGGAAAGTGTCAATCATAGTCCAATTCTTACCAGCATCTCTGGAAACATTAAAAATACCATTTATACCTATATATGCCCCAGCAGCATAAACAATATCGGTACCCTGCACCCAGGAAACATCAATTAATCCATCCCATTCATCTGGTTTGCTATTTGAAATAGGCCATGAAGCTCCATTGTCATAAGAGTAATACATATTAAATCCGGTGCTACTATTGGATGCGCCAGCTACTATTCTTTGATTTGCATCAAAATCTACCCTATAAACGCCGTAACTGCTATCTGGAACTGGAATATTAATTTCCTGCCAGCTGTTTCCTTTATCAGTACTCATTATTAACATACCAGAGTTTCCGCCTGCAATTATCTTTTGGTTAAAATTTGTTCTAATACAAAGAAAATTATTTTTATTAACAATTTGAGGAAGAGTAAGTTTTTGCCAATTTTTGCCGGCATCTGTTGTCCTAAAAATAACTCCTTCGTTTGTATTAGTATTAAAACCAGCAACAAAAGCAGTTTTTGAATTCATTGCTGAAACATCAGCTATTTCAATATCAGCAAAAATAAAAGGATTTCCCTGTCGAACCCAAGTTTTTCCGCTATTGGAAGTATAAATAATACTTGCATATCCGTTTGTAGAATTTGGACTTATTGCCCAGCCAGTGTGCTGTTCATCTTTGTTATCATTACTGCTGTCGCTACAGGAAGAAATTATTGAAAATAGCAATACAGTTATGATTACTAATGAAAAAACCCTACTGTTTTGAGTTATCTCTTTTAAAAGTTGTAAACAAATTCTAATCATAACAACCTCTTGTTTTTTAATAATAATACAGAATTATTCAAAAATAAGAAAAGAATTTTTAAATTAAAAATATTTTTAAACTCCTTTCCAAGTTGCACTTGGGAAGGAGAAATTGAATATTTATTTATGAATAATACAGTTTAAAAAGTGTGGCATATCTTATATTTTTCATACTATCAACTTGTTGATAGTATGACGATAAGAGAACGTATCAGCAATGGGGAACAGGCATACCTGTTCCCTACATATAAAAAAATATATTTCCAGTTCAAAGCATAATAAACTCATTTATTGCTTTTTAATCCCAATTGTAACTTTTCTTTAAATTTATAATTATTATATTGAAATAATTGATAAAAATGATAATTTAGTATTTTGAATTTTTTTATTGAGTGAAATATTAGTATAAGATTAAAAGATGATAAAATGGTTTTGAATGACAAGCTATATTTGAAAACGATTTACATTGTTCTTCTTTTATTTTGCTTTCTTAATATAGCAAATTCTCAGAACGTTTCTAATAACATTATAGCATCAAGCAAGGATAAAACTTTATTTGAAATTGGTGAAATTCAAATTGAAGGGAATAATTTTTTTTCTGAATCTGAAGTAAAAACTGTTATTTCATCGCGGATAACCAACCGAAGCTGGCCCCATCGGATATTGCAGTATTATTCCGAGCAAATCCAAAATAATTCTGCATCGCAATTGATTTTACCTCCTTATTTTATGACTACTTTAAACAATATACTTTACAGGATGGATTATGAAATTCAATACTTTGAGAAAATAAAAGCCAAAATTGATGTTGAAAATATTGTCAACCTTTATTTCCAAAATGGATTTCATAACGTTGAAGTGAATTATAAATTTTTTCCAAATTTCAAATCAAGATTAAATGTATTAAAATTTAATATTATCGAAAATGAGCAATATAAAATTAAGTCAATAAATTACTTAAACCTTGACAGCATAGATTTTGAGACAAAAAATCTGATTGAAAGAAATAGACTTTTAAAAAAAGAAAATTTTTACAATCTGGGGAAACTGAATAATGAAATTATTAAAATTCAGTCGGTTTTGCTTGATAATGGTTATTATTACTCTAAATTTAATACTCCGATAATCACAATAGATTCAACAGAAAAAACTGATAGCATTACAGTCGAGTTTATTCCGGGGAAAAGACAAATTATTTCAAGTATATCATATATTGACAGCACGAAAGGTCAATCTGTTGTTGTACGTCCAATGAAAGAGCGGCAGCTTGATTTTAAAACAGGCGATTATTATAGTTATTCTGATGTGCAAAGTTCAACTGAAAATATACTTTCACTCGGTGCTTTTGATATTGTTTCAATTGATACATCTTCAATCTTTGAACCAATAACAGACAGCACACTATCATTTGTAGTTTTTACTCAATACAAAAAGCAGCAGGAATATGGTTTCGGTGCTTTTATCAACAGGACAGCATTAGATAACCTGATAAATCTTGGTGTGGAAGCATCATATTTCCATAGAAATATTTTTGGAGCAGCTCAGTCGATTAATCCATTTGCCCGTTTAGTGATGAACGATATAAGCCGTTCCATTTCCAATTTGTCAAAGGCAGAATTTGAATATCAATTTGGTATCAACTTCGCTCAGCCCTTGCTTGAAACTTACGATAAAGCGAGAGTGGGTTTATCATTTCAGTTCTTATGGTCTTTGCGTTCTTTAGATGAATACCTTCGTATTAATACCTTTTCACTTCCGATTAGATTTCCAATAGTCTTACCACGCTGGACTTACTTCAGTTCGATGGAATTGAATTTGACGTTAGAACGGCAATCTCCACAAAATTTAAGTGATGCAATTGTGAAGTCTTTGAGCAAAGCGAAAAATTTAAAGGATTCACTAAATATTTATGGTATATACTCGCTTTACAGCAACTTAGATGAGTATATCAATACAAAATCGCCATGGCTAACTGCTGACATACTCGGCTTTTCAATTTATGGCGATTCCCGTGATAATCCTTTTACTCCAACACAAGGATATTTTTCAGCTTTAAATATTGAGGGTTGGAATGCTGTTTTTTATCCAATTCAACTCTTGCTTGATGCTGCAAAGCTAAACAATAAAATTATGGGTGCAGCTAAATATTTTAGATTTCAACTCACTAATTACTGGTTTTGGAGTTTGAACAGACAATCAGTACTTGCTCTCAAACAAAGAGAAGGTTATATTCACTGGTTCGATAGAAGCAATTCTTACGTCCCTTTTGAAAGGCAGTTTTTTGCTGGTGGTGCTAACAGCGTTCGCGGCTGGCAGTCCCGAAAGTTAAGATATACAAAGGGAATTGAATTGGAAGATGAAAATGATGATATAATCTACAATTTTATGTCTGACTATATCGGAAATAACACATTAATTGAAGGTAGTTTAGAATTTCGTTATACTTTTCAAAAACCAGATGGTTTCGACCCAATGATTGCAGAACAAATTGCAAATCTGGGAGTTACTGCATTTTTAGATTGGGGCAATTCCTTTGGTTGGCTTATTCTTGACGAAAACGGTGAATATCTGTATAAATACAACTGGTATGAATACATAACAGGACTTGCAGTTGCCGCTGGTTTAGGGTTACGCTATAATACTCCTATTGGTCCTATTCGATTGGATTTTGCTATTCCGATATATGACCCATCAGCTAGACACAATAAAACAATATTTACAAAGGAAAACGCACTTAATTCAGTCGTGTTCCATATTGGTTTGGGCAATTCGTTCTAACAGGTTATTAGGTTATTAGGCTATTAGGTTATTAGGTTGATAATCAATAACGAAATAACAAATTATACCAAGTTGCGTTCATATATATAATTTGGCTGTCATTCTGGCGTATGCCAGAATCCATCTTAATTTTAATATGAATGGCACATTTCCCTAACGTAAAAGCCCGTTTGTTTTAAGATGGATTCTGACATTCGTCAGAATGACAAATTGAATTATTGAATCTATAAATGCAACTTAGTATTAAACCATAAACAAATAAACAATTAAACAAATAAACAATTAAG
>DAIOVK010000317.1:0-4314 GCA_036759045.1 Kapaibacterium sp. (SeqCode)
TCTTTAGTAAGAAAGAACTTTTTAATTAAGGAAAAAAGAACACACCCCTTTAATCCCCTCTCAAGAGGGGAAAACAAGATAGATTCTTCGCTTCGTTCAGAATGACAAGTAAAGATGTCATTGGTATAAAAAACAATCTTTATTTAAATCAAGATGACATCACAAATAGTGTCATTCTGACGGATGTCAGAATCCACCTTAATAATAGTTTTTATAGGTCATTAGTTACTTATCTTAAACATTCCCCTCTTGAGAGGGGATAAAGGGGTGTGTTCTTTTTTACTCTTTATATCTGAAGCAATTTCAAGGAGATAAAATATTCTAAGTATATGTTTTCTCTTTAGTAAGAAAGAACTTTTTAATTAAGGAAAAAAGAACACACCCCTTTAATCACCTCTCAAGAGGGGAAAACAAGATAGATTCTTCGCTGCGCTTCAGAATGACAGAAAAATTATTTTTTTTTAAATGAATGGCATATAAATTGAGCTATAGATAAAAAATGAATTTTATTTTTTTATAGGAGCTATTATGAAAAATCATTCACAAAACTTAATAAAATGCTTATTAATGCTTGCTTTATTTATTGTCTTTAGCAATAATAAAGCATTTTCTTCAGAACCATTAGTTTTTGTGCCACCGCTCCCAACTGACGAACAGCTCGAAGTATTTTCTGAAACAGAAGCTATTTATGCTTACCAGTTGCTTGAGCTAACGAAGATGTCGATTGTTCTTTCTACTCAATTACAATTAATTACAAATACTACAGAAAAAATTACTGATATGCCGACTTTAGACCAAATTTCTTCTCTTGAAGAAGAGTATTTGAAACAGGTTTGGCAAAAAGCAAGACAACTTTACGAAGATGTGAAAAACAATCATTCAAAAAAAGTTGATGAAATTAATAAAGAGAATTTAATTGAAATTGAAAGAAATTACAACGAAATACAATCGCTGCAGGATTCAATTTTCTGGCTGAATATGAAAATTGCCGATTATAAATCTATGAGAAATCAGCTGGATTCTGCAACAAAATACATAGAAATATTGAAAAATGATTGCAATGAATTAATAAGCAATAATAAACTTGCTATAACTAATTCACAGAATTTAAACAGGGCATTGTCTTTTTCTATTGCCGGAAATAAATATTTTTCGAGTAACGAAAGTATAACAACTGAGTTTGCTCCTTCTGTTGCTCTAAATATTTACACATATAGTTTCTTAGGATATGGAAAAAATGTTGACTTATGGATTGAATACGTTGAGCCAGTAGTCAAAACAAAAATCGGTGCAAATCCAGAAGAAGAATTTAAAGCACGTTGTCTTTCTCTTGGATTGAGTTTTCAAATCAATAAAGTTATAACTTCCGGCGATTTGGATTTTTCATTAAAAATTGGTGCCGGACTATTTTGGGCTGATGGACGTATTCCAAATACAAATGCAGAAAAGTCTGTTTGGAACGGCGAAAAAATAAAATTTGAGCTTAATACAAATAAACTCAATAAAAATTTCCCATTCGAACTCTTTGCTGCACTAAATCTAAATATTCCTTCAAAGAGTTACATAGTAAATACAAATTTTGGTAATATTGACTATGGAAATAAACTCTTTACAGATTTAGCGCTGGGTATTCGATTTTCTTTATGGAATAATTAAAGGAGACAACTATGAAAAAATTTATGTTCTTTCTTTTAATAGCCATAATGCCATATTTCCTGTATGCACAATCCGATATTGGAATGCGTTATTTGAAACTTGGTAATTCGCACAGGGTTGCAAAAAACTTTAATTCTGCAAAGAAATATTTAGAATTAGGAATTAATATTGCCAAACAGGATAATAATAAATATTGGGAAGCAGCTGGCTACGAACTCCTTGCTTACTATTATTGCGATATAGATGATAAGAATTCTGCTTTGGGCTATTTGAATAAAGCAAAAGCAATATACGGAAAAGTTACTAAAGCACCTGTTGATGGTAGCCATAAAGTTATTGATGATGTTCTTGATTATATCAATAATTACGGATGTCCCTGTTCTTCAAATCAAAATAATACAATTATATTTATGAGCACTCATATCAATATAAAAGTATATAATTTTGACAATAGTAGGTTGAATCAGCTTCCTGCAATGGATAAAGATGCAAGCAATATAAGTTTAGCTGAAAATAGATTTCCTAATATACCGGGTGGGTTAAGTGAATATAAGCAATTAGACTATTTGAATATTTCAAAAAATCGCATTAGAAATCTAACTAGTATAGGGAACTTGACTAATTTGCATTATTTAAATTTATCCGGAAACAGAATTGCCGAGATACCAGATGAAATAGAAAATCTTCAAAATTTATTGGAATTAGACTTATCTAACAACAGAATAAAAAAAGTAAATACTGGAATAACGAAATTAAAGAATTTAAAAATATTGAATTTAAAGGGAAATAAAATCCCATTTGTAGAGCTTAAGCGAATAATCCAAGCTCTGCCCAACACGAATATAATACACGATTTATATATACAAAAATAAGGTTATTTTCTCAGAATTAAAGAATTATTATGAAAAAGTTATTAGTAACAGTAAACGGTGTCAGATTTGACGTAGAAGTAGAAATATTAGAAGACGATGAATTCAATCAGATGGATACATCATATTTACAAAATATAGCAAGGCAGTCAAGACCTGCTGCACCAACGACATTGCAGCAGCCAGTTAGAATGCCTTCCTCAAAATCTAAAGTGCCACAGCAAGATGCAAATAGCAAATCATTCCTTGCACCTATAAATGGCGTAATAATTGAAATACCTATATCCGTAGGACAAAAAATAAATGCAGGGGATGTACTCTTTATAGTTGAAGCTATGAAAATGAAAACAAATATTTCAGCAAACGGTGCTGGTGTCATCAAACAAATTCATTGTAAAGTCCAAGATACTATTGAGGCAGGGCAAGAATTAGTTACATTTGAATAAGGGGGAGAGATGTTCGACCATTTTCTAATGTTTTTTCAAAATATGGGCTTTCAGCAGTTGGAATGGGGACACCTTGCGATGATTGCTATTGCCTGCCTTTTAATGTATTTAGCCATTGTAAAGGATTTTGAACCACTTCTGCTTTTGCCGATTGGATTAGGTGCGTTTTTGACTAATATTCCCGGCAATGGCTTGCTTACCGTTCCTTTCGGAGACCAAATCGGAGGACTTTATTATTATCTTTCCAAAGGTATAGAACTAGAAATATTTCCTCCGCTTATTTTCCTTGGAGTAGGTGCTATGACCGATTTCGGTCCGCTGCTTGCAAATCCTAAAACATTTTTACTCGGAGCAGCAGCTCAATTCGGCGTATTTACTGCTTTGCTGCTGGCAGTAGTTCTTGGTTTCAATTTAAACGAAGCTGCTGCAATTGGTATTATTGGCGGTGCAGACGGTCCTACTGCGATTTTCCTTACTTTGAAATTAGCACCGCACTTGCTCGGTCCTATTGCTGTAGCTGCCTATTCTTATATGGCTCTCGTTCCGCTTATTCAACCTCCTATTATGAGATGGCTTACTAATGAAAAAGAGCGTCAGGTCATAATGGAAACTCCAAGAACTGTTTCCAAAAAAATAAGAATAATATTTCCTATAGCAGTTGCTGCTTTCGGAATACTTGTTGTTCCTCCTGCTGCTCCACTTATTGCTATGCTTATGGGTGGTAATTTAATGAGAGAAAGCGGAGTTGTTGACCGGCTTTCTAAAATGGCTCAAAACGAATTAATGAATATTATTACTTTTTTCCTTGGCACTTGCGTCGGGCTGACTATGCAAGCCGATAACTTTTTAACTGTTGAAACTATAAAAATTATCCTTCTTGGTGTTTTTGCATTTGGTTTCTCGACTGTTGGTGGTTTGCTTCTCGGAAAATTGATGTATAAAATCTCTGGTGGGAAAATTAATCCATTGATTGGTTCTGCTGGAGTTTCTGCTGTTCCAATGGCTGCCCGTGTTTCTCATAATGTCGGGCAAGAATATAATTCAAATAATTACCTGCTAATGCACGCTATGGGACCAAACGTAGCCGGTGTTATTGGTACTGCTATTGCTGCCGGAGTATTGATTTCTATTTTAGGTTAAAAACTGAGTCTTAATTAAATAAAACCTTCTAAATTCTTATGTTTAGAAGGTTTTTTTGTTTATATAATATAAATTCCATTATAAAATATCATAAACAATATGAGTTGTCATTCTGACGGATGTCAGAATCCATCTTGTTCTTCTCAATATTAAACTCTAACTCTCCCAATTTTACGTATTGCTTTATTTATTTTTTTAATAAA
>DAIOVK010000318.1:0-4312 GCA_036759045.1 Kapaibacterium sp. (SeqCode)
ATTCTGGCGTATGCCAGAATCCATCTTGCTTTTTAGTCATTAGTCATTAGTCATTCATCATTGGTCATTAGTTGTTAGTAAAAATACTAATGACTAATAACAAATGACTAATGACCTATAAAAACAATTTTTAAGATGGATTCTGACATTCGTAATAATGACACTTGTAGTTATATCTTCTCCATTTCAATAAGGGTCTTCCTTTATCTGTGGGTTCAAAATGATATTCCTGTCATGCTATCAACTTGTTGTTCGTATGACTGAAAAACAAGACATTTGGATTTTGGCAAAGATTTTGCTTATAATTGCAAAAGCGTTTGCTTTGGAGTGAAAATTCATAGATTTTTAAAGTGAATCTGAAATACAATAAAAACATTATCTTGAAAATAAAGAAGATTTTACATATATTATAATTAACAGAAATTGATAATGAAAATTTAGAAGAGTATGAATAATTTTGAACTTTTTAATAAACCAAAAATAAGAAAACAATTAAAAAATATTTCTAATTTAAGTTCACTTAATATTGTATTATTAGATAGAAATAACAAACTTTTACTTAATATTGGTTGTAACAAAAATATATTAAAATACTTAAAAACTATAAATGTAAAATCTAAAAAAGAAGAAATTGAATTCTTAGAATTTTTAGATGAAGGGATAGCATATATTCCTATTTATTTTGAGAATAAAAAGAAATTTAATTGCTTTATAACAAATTTTCCCAAATATTCTACACTTGACCCGGATAAAAGGAAGCAAATCAATTGTTTTGTTGGATTTGTAAAAGAAACAATAATACTTTATTTATATAAAAGTGAGTTTTTAGAAAAGAAAAGGATTGAAAACAGATTCAGTAATTTATTATCTCTCACTCAAAATGCAATGCTTGTTTTGAAAGATGATAAAATATATGAACTAAACGACAAAGCAGAGAAATTACTTAAATACAGCAGAAATGAACTAATTAAAAAAGAGCTATATGATATATTCCCGAAAATCCAAAAAGATGGAACAAACTCAGAAGAAAAAATTAAAGTTCATTTACAAAAAGCACTTACCGATGGTATTCAATGCTTCGAGTGTGAAATATTAACAAGCAATGGCGAATTAGTTTTTACAAAAGTCTGTATTGAACTTTTCAAAGAAAGCAATAATCAAATCCTCTTTGTATCAATTTATGATTTATCCCAACAAAAAGCATTAGAAAACGAGTTATTATCTAAAGATGAGCTATTTAAGCTTTTATTCGATAAATCAGATGATGCACATTTATTGATTAAAGATTACAGGTTCATTGATTGTAATAATGCTGCTGTAAAAATGATTAATGCAAAAAGCAAAGCTGATATTATAAATAAACACCCTTCAGAACTATCTCCAGAATACCAGCCAGATGGTAATAATTCAAAAATCAAAGCAGAAGAAATAATAAACTCCTCTTTTGAAAAAAATATGGAGCGTTTCGTTTGGATGCATAAAAAGTTTGATGGTACTAATTTCCCGGTTGAAGTTTTACTTACCTGTATTCAATATAATAATGACACAATTTTGCATACTACCTGGCGCGATTTATCATTTAGAAAATCTATTGAATTGGAATTAAGCAACCAGAAAGAATTTTTAAGGCATATTATAGATTCATTGCCAAATTTTGTGTTCGTTAAAGATTATGACGGAAAATTTATATTAGCAAACAAAACTCTGACCGACCACTATGGAACTACGACAACTGATATAATTGGAAGAACAGATGAGAATTATAATGAAAATGCTGAAGAAGTAAACCATTTCTTAAAAGCTGACCGACTTGTAATAGATTCCGGATTAACAAAAATTATTCACGAAGAACCTGTAACTTCTTCTTCCGGCGAAACACGTTGGTACAAAACAATTAAAATACCTTTAAAAAACGATAAAGGAATTTTTGACAGAGTGCTTGGACTTTCCATTGATATAACTAATTCTAAACTAGCAATGGAAACCATCAGAGAATCTCAGGAAAGGTTTAAGACATTAGCGAACAAAGCTCCTATTTCAATTATTTATTTTGATAAAGATGGAGTCATTCAGTTTGTTAATGATTATCATTTAAACAAAATTGTAAACAATAAAGTAGATAAAGAATATTTCATCGGAAGAAAAATAAATAATATTGCTTTTTATAAATCCTCTGCTCTTAATATTGATTTTGAATCGGTGCTAAAAGGAGAATTTATTGAGCTAAATGAATTAAAAATTCCAAACTATTTTGATGGAAAAGATATTTATTTAAATATAAAAGCAGCACCTATCAATAAAAATGGCAGTATTATTGGCGGAATCATTATAAATGAAATAGTTTCCGATGCTGTCGTTAATAAAAAGCAGTTAATTTTAAGTGAAAATAGATATAAAGCGATTACTGATGTTGTTACTGATGTTATTATTTCATTTAAAATAAATAAAGATTTAACCGCAGTCCCTGAATGGATAACTAAGGGAGTAGAAAAAATTACAGGTTACCATGATTATGATACAATTTTAAATGAAAAATGGATTAGATTAATTCACCCGGACGATATTAAAATTATTAAAGAATTAATCAAATCGTCTGTAAACAATGAAATGAACTCCAAGATGTTTAGAATAATTACTAAACATAAAAATATAAAATGGCTACAGGTTTATACAAATCCATATTTTTCAAAAGAAGAAAACAGAGTAACTTATGTTTATGTCGCAGCAAAAGATATAACTGACAAAAAGAACACAGAAGAAGCATATCTTGAAACCCAGAGGGCTTTATTAACTTTGATGAGTAACCTGCCCGGAATGGTTTATCGCTGCCTGTATGATGAAAAATGGACAATGAAGTTTGTTAGCGATGGTTGCTATACACTTACAGGATATTATCCAGATGATTTATTGGATAACATTAAAACTGCATTTTTAGATTTAATTTATTATGACGATAGAACCTTAGTTCATCATTCAATCAAAACTGCTGTAGAACAGGCAAGTCCCTGGGAAATCGTATATAGGATCACCAATAAAAATAATGAACTAAGGTGGGTATGGGAACAAGGTCAAGCTGTATTTGATACAAAAACTAATAACGTTATTGCTCTTGAAGGTTTCATTTTAGACATTACCGATACCAAAAGAGCCGAAGATGCACTGAAAGAAAGCGAAGAAAGATATCGTATGATATTTATGAATTCTCCTTTCGGAATTATTCAATACGACAAAGAACTTAATCTGATTGATTTTAACGATAGATTTTCACAAATTTTAAATACAAGCAGAAAAAATATTCTTTTATATGAATTAGAGCAATTAAAAAATAAAAAGATTATTGAATCGCTTCGAATTGTATTTTCCGGACATAATGGATATTTTGAAGGAATTTATAAAACAATTACTAGCAAAATTTCTGTACACATCTCAATACGAAGTTTTCCAGTTTATAATGATAAAGATGAAATAATCGGCGGAACAGCAATAATAGAAGACATTTCCAAACAGGTATGGGCTAAACAGGTTCAGGATGTTACTTATCAAATTACATTAGCTGCCAGTAGCTGCAAGAATTTAGTTGACTTTGCCAAACAAATTCAAATCATTCTTGGAAAAATAATTGATACTACAAATTTCTTTATCGCTTTTTATGATAAAGAAAAAGATTTAATCACTCTCCCCTATTTTGCTGATGAAGAAGACAGTTTCCAGGAATTTCCTGCCGGCAAAACATTGACATCTTATGTTGTTAAAAATAACAAACCTCTTTTAGCAAATACTAAACTGGTAGATGAATTTGTAAAACAAGGTATTATTGAAAATTTTGGAACACCTTCTGAACTGTGGATGGGAGTGCCTTTAGTTTGCAATAATGAAGTGATTGGAGCTGTTGTTGTCCAGCACTATACAGATGAAAATGCTTATGACGAAGAAGATTTGAAACTGCTTATCTTCATCTCAGAACAAATAGCTCAACTTATGGAACGCCTGCAAATGGGTGAGGAAATTCGTTTAAGTGAAATTAAATATAGAACCTTAACTGAACAGCTTCCTGTTGGCGTCTATAGGACTAATAAGGACGGCATATTCCTTTATGCTAATTTACAACTTGCTAAAATGTTAAAATATGATTCAGTTCAGGAATTAATGGAAAAGCATTTAAACGAAATTTTAGTTCAACCAAGAAACTTAAATAAATACTTGGAAATTTATAAAAAAGAAGGTATCATTACTAATTTTGAAACAAACTTAAGAACAAAAGACGGTCAAATTATTTGGGTTAGAGATACTTTTTCAATTACTTTTAATAATA
>DAIOVK010000319.1:0-4300 GCA_036759045.1 Kapaibacterium sp. (SeqCode)
TTATTCCCCTCTTGAGAGGGGATTAAAGGGGTGTGTTCTTTCTTCCTTATTATAAAAGTACTTTCTGAAAAAAGAAAAAAATATGCTTATAATAGTTTATCTCTTTGAAATTACTTCTGATATTAAAAGTAAGCAAGAACACACCCCTTTGTCCCATCTCAAGAGGGGAATTGGAATTGTGGTATAAAATAAAAGAACCTATCAGCCCTTGGCAGTGTGGATTTCTCTTGCTCAATTTGACATAATGTTTTATTGATTTATGCCATTGCTTTATCACATCGTTCAGATTAACAAAATATGATAAGTTTTACAATATACTACGCCAGAAAGCGTTACGCTTTATATCGTAAACTTTATTTATCAAAAAGCAAAATTAATACAAAATAAAAATGCAACCATTTAGTTTTGGAAATATAGTTAAAGGAGTTCATTTCTTTGATAGAAAAGAAGAAACTAAACGTATTGTTTCAACTTTGCAGGGTGGTAACAACATTGTTCTGTTTGCACCTCGCCGATTTGGCAAAACCTCCCTTGTTTTTAAAGCTGTTGAGGAATTGGAGAAATTGGGCTTTAAGTGTATTTACATTGATTTTATGTCAATTTATTCCCGTGAATCATTCATCGAAAATTATATAAAAGCAATTCTGAAAAATCAAAGTAATTTGCAAAAAGCAATTAAAACCCTCACAACATTAATCACAAGCATAAGACCTATTCTTACTTTCGACAATAATGGAACTCCAGAATTTTCTATTGATTTCTTTGAAAGCAAAATACAGGACAAGACAATTGAAGAAGTTATTGATTTGCCAGAAAAATTGTCAAATAGCAAAAACAGATTTATTATAATTATGGATGAGTTTCAGGATATACTTAAACTTAATGGCGATAGTTTTGAAAAATTATTAAGGAGTAAAATTCAACATCAACAAAATACTAATTATATTTTTCTTGGCAGTAAGACTCATCTTTTAAATGATATGTTCAATAACAAAGGACGCGCTTTTTACAATTCTGCAATGATTATGCAAATTGACGCTCTTCCGGAGAAAGAAGCAATTGAATTTATTCAAAGCCGTTTTTTTAAGTATGATATTTCTATTGACGATGAAAATACCAAATTGCTAATAAAAGAAGCTGGAAACATTCCTTATTATATTCAAATGCTTTCAGCAGAAATTTGGCAAAATGTTATTAAAGAAAAGAAAACTATCGAAAAAGAAGATATTATCAATTCTGCAACTCAAATCATTTTTATTAAACGAGACTATTATTACGAATTGTTTGATAAACTTTCAATTTATCAAAAAAAACTTTTGAAAGCACTAACGGTTAGCGGAAAAAACGTTTATTCAAAAGAATATAACAAAAGATTTAGATTATCAGCTCATTCAACCACACAAAAAGCAATTACAAATTTACTTCATTCTGGCATTATTGAAAAAGAATCAGATGGTTATTATATCAGCGATCCATTTTTTAAGAGATATATTGAAAATTACGCTTGATAGCGTTACGCATCAGAGCGTAATTTGATTTAATAATAAATTAAAATAGTTATAATAATGCAGTATTAACTATATTAAGTCTAATATTTATTGAGGGATGTAATAAAAATTGTAATTGGAAACTCCCTGATAATGCAAGTGCTTTAATTAATATAGATAACATCACTAAGTGCGTCATTCTGACGAATGTCAGAATCCATCTTAAAAATAGTTCTAATAGGTCATTAGTTATTTGTTATTAGTTATTAGTATTCTTACTAACAACGAATTACCAATGACTAATGACTAAAAAGCAAGATAGATTCTGGCATACGCCAGAATGACAAGAGAAGATGTCATTTCGAAGGGTAGCTGGTAATCTCATAAGTCATTGCTAACACAGAAATTGAAATTATTCACTTCGTTTCAAAATAACTGACAAAAATATTATATCATTCATTGCACCTGATATCTGCAAATAAACAAACAAACAATTCAACAAAATAAAATCTTTTTCGTCTATAGTAAGTTAAATTATTAGTAATTTTGTATTTTTTGTAATAATGGAGTAAAAATAGATGGAAGATAAAAGCGGACATCAAAAGCCACTTAGACAAACTTCAAATACAGCTGCCGATATTGCTAAAACCTATTTAAAAGAGCAGGGAAGAAAAGCAGTATCAACTGAAAACATAGATGGTGATAAATTCAATCATATTTCTGATGAAGAAAATGTAGATAAATTTAATGATGAAATTGAAACAGGTGAGCAGGAAGTTTTAAAAGATGAAGAAATATTAAAAATTGCTGCTCAATTCGAGGAAATAATTAAAGAACGAGATGAGTTGAAAGAGCAGGTAAGAAGAATAGCCGCAGAACTTGAGAATTTTCGCAGGCGCAGCATCAAAGAGAAGCAGGAAATGATTGATTATGCAAATGAACGATTACTTTTTAAAATGCTTCCATTGATTGATGATTTTGAATCAGCACTGGATGCTGGAAAAAAAGCCACTGATATAAGCTCCATTTTGTCTGGCATTGAACTTATTTACAATAAAGTTTTGAATACTTTTGCAGAAGCAGGTGTGAAACAAATGGAAAATCCGATTGGTGCTGAGTTTGATGTGAATTTCCACGAGGCAATTGCCACAGCACCTTCCGATTTACCTGAAGGACACATTGCTTATTTAGTTCAAAATGGCTATATGATGCACAATAAAGTTCTACGGCACGCTCGTGTTGTTACTTCAACTGGCTCCCCTACTATACAAAATAATGATGATGTTTCACAAAATTAAGTAATGAAATGCAAAAACGTGATTACTACGAAGTGCTCGGTGTAAATAAAAATTCAAATATAGATGAAATAAAAAGTGCTTACAGGCAGTTAGCTTTAAAATATCATCCGGATAGGAATCCGGATAGCAAAGATTCTGAAGAAAAGTTTAAAGAAGCAACTGAAGCTTACGAAGTACTGAGCGACCAAAATAAACGTCAAAGATATGACCGTTACGGACACGAAGGTATGAGGATGGGCTCTGATTTCGGGCAATATACAAATTTTGAAGACATTTTCAGTCATTTTGGTGATATCTTCGGTGGCGGAATGGGAAGTGTATTCGAGGAATTTCTTAATCCCGGTGCAAGTAGAAGGCGACAGCAAAAACAGTATTCAGGCGAGCCCGGAAGCGATATCCGTATTCGTATGCCTCTTACTCTCGAAGAAATTGCAAAGGGCACCGAAAAAACTATTAAAATAAAACACTACGTTAAATGCAATGATTGTAACGGAACAGGGGCTAAATCAGGTAGTGGTTACAAAACCTGTAAGCATTGTAATGGTAGTGGTGAAATACGTCAGGTATCCCGCTCTATTTTCGGGCAATTTGTCAATATAAGCGTCTGCCCAGCTTGCAATGGTTCCGGCAAAACAATTTCCGAGCATTGCGAAACCTGTAATGGAGAAGGTCGAACCCAAAATGAAGAACAAATTAAAATTGATATTCCATCTGGAGTCGAAAATGGCACTTATCTGCCTGTTCGAGGAAAAGGAAATGCAGGCAGAAGAGGTGGTCCCGCTGGCCATTTAATTGTGATTTTTGAAGAAAAGGAGCATCAGTATTTCAAGCGACAAAATAACCATATTATTTATAATCATACTATAAGTTTTCCTGAAGCTGCTCTCGGAACCGAAATCGAAATTCCTACTTTATGGGGAAATGAAATCATAACTATTGAACCAGGTACCCAGCCAAATACAGTCATTACTTTAAAAGACAAAGGTATTAAATCTTATAACTCTAATTACAAAGGTGACCAGGTTGTTTACTTAAATATTTATGTTCCAAAACATTTAAGTACTACTGAAAAACAAACTTTAAAGGAATTTCTTACAAGCGAAAACTTTTACAACAAAGATAAAAAAAAGGTTAAAACCAAAGACTTCTTCGAAAAAGTAAAAGATGCCTTTTTTTAGTGATTCTAAGTGAGAAATCAAAATAATTGTTAATTGTTAATTCTAAACAAGGGGTTGCAACCCCTTGTTTAGAATAATCAATCATCAGGATAACCCCAGGGCTGATACGTTATTAATTTTATAACACAAATCCAATTCCCCTCTTGAGAGGGGACAAAGGGGTGTGTTCTTTCTTACATTTAATATCTGAATCAATATCAAGGAGATAAGCTATAATTAGCATATTATTTCTCTTTAATCAGAAAGTAGATTTTAAATTAGGAAAAAAGAACACCACTTTAATCCCCTCTTGAGAGTAATGGCACGAAAATAGTGCATTATATTAAATAATTCATTA
>DAIOVK010000320.1:0-4284 GCA_036759045.1 Kapaibacterium sp. (SeqCode)
AACTTGGGAAGGAGTTTTTTATTCCCCTCTTGAGAGGGGCAGGGGTGTGTTCTTTTCGCCTTATCTTACTACCACAAAACTCTTCGTTACCCTTCTCCCTTGATTTACAAATGAGCAATGATATAAACCACTTGGCAAATCTGCTGTTAAAATTGTGATTTTGTTTTTTCCAACTATTTCAGATTGCTCAATCCGTTTTACTTCCATTCCGAGAGAATTGAAAATCGAAATCGAATTTAAGTTTTGCTCTTCAGGAATGGAAAGTGTAATTTCGTTTGTTGCGGGATTTGGGAAGATTTGAAAAACGTTATTCTCGGAAATGGGAAGAGGTTCCTCTATGGCTGTTTCGGTGCAGGAGTAGTTTAATAATATACCAGAATCTCCAATAGCCCAGCCATTTTCTTTGTTAGTAAAGTAAAATGTTAAACTTTGGTTTGTTCCAGTATTACAATTTACCCAGGAATCGCCACCATCAGTAGTTTTAAAGACAGAACCAAGTGAGGAGGAGTAAACATACCCATTTAACTCATCGAAAAATTTTAATCCATTGAAATTGGTGCTGTCAAACTTCTTTTCCCAGCTTTCACCTTGGTTTGTGGTTTTGTAATAAGTTTTAAATGTTAACGGTAGCCCACTTCTACCTAAAGCCCAGCAGGTGCTATCATTAATAAAATTTATTACAGTGTATGTTTCATTTGAATCTAATTGGATTCTGTTCCAAGTTTCACCACCATCAGCTGTTTTTAGTATTCCTCCTTTGCTTCCAACTAATATATTATTTTCATCTAAAAGTGAAAAATTAGTAATCGTTAAATTTGAGTCTAATTTTATAGTTTTCCAATCAACACCACCATTATTTGTAATATAAATTGCTTTTTTGTTAGAACTTATGCAGTAACCAAAATTTTCATTTTCAAAATTAATTGTATAAACGGTGCTGTCATTTAGGTATTTTTGATAAAACCAATAATTACCACCATCAGTAGTTTTATAAATATAAAACTCCTTTGAAGTTGCATAATATACATTCCATCCAATTTGTTCGTTTAAAAAGAAAAAATTTCGGGAATAGGCATTATCAAATTTATATAACTCGAACCAATCTTCACCTCCATTTGTTGTTTTATACAATGTAGTAATATCATATTCACCTGAAGGTTGAACTACAGAAAAAATACCGGTATTTTTATCAAAAAAATTATAATAATTAATGCTTTTATGCTTAAAAAACTTTGTTAGTTCAAACCAGCTTTTTCCACCATCGGTTGTTTTCAAAATCAAACCATCTTCTCCCTTAATCCAGCCAGTGGTTTCATTAATAAATTGTATTCCAGTCAGATTTTCATTTATTCCTATACCTTTGTGTTGATTTTTCCAGGTATATCCATTATCGGTAGTGCGTTTTATAACTCCATAATTCCCAACCCCAATTACAAATCCACTTTCGAAAATATCAATATTATTGATTTCTTTATCAAAACTACCGGAGTATTCTGCTTTCCATTTAGCTCCACCGTTTGTAGTGCTGTAAATAAAATATTTTCCCCAGATGTAGCCGTAATTTTCATCGAAAAATTTAAAATATGAAATATCATAAACAGCATCGTTAATCAAATCCCATGTTTCGCCACCGTCGGTTGTTTTGAATAAACCAATTGATGAATTGAGCCAGCCGGTTTGATTATTTATAAAATACATTTTTTTATAATCAGCTTCCAGAATATTTTCAATTCTGCTCCAGGAGTTACCTGCATCACTTGTTTTCATCAAATACTCTTTTTTTGAAGTATCGGTTTGGATGATAATAGCTTCGTTTTGGTTGATATAATAAATTGATAAAAGTTTGTCATCATTTCCAATTCTGGTGCTATCCCAAGTTTCGCCACCATCGCTTGTTTTTAATAAAATCTTATCAGGAAGAAATGTAATATAACCATTTAAATAATCGAAAAATTTCATTGTTCCCGAGTATGTTCTTGGAATGTTCTTCTGTATCCAGTTTTTGCCACCATCGCTTGTTTGCAGCAATAAATTATTTTTAGCTAAAATAAAAACATTATTTTCATCAATTATGCTTAAATCAAAAAGATAGTTTGTAGTTCCACTATTAAGTACTTGCCAGTTAATTCCGCCATCAGTAGATTTCATAATTGTGCCATAGCTTCCGCTTATATAAACAACTTTTTTGCTTGCAAATTGAATATAATTTAGATTATTTCCCTGCGGAAGAGGATTCACCCATTTCCAACCGCAATCTTCTGCAAAAGCGAGATTTGTGATTATTAGAATAAAAAGAAAGATTTGTTTCATAGTTACTCCGTTTATGGTTTATGGTTTATGGTTATTAAGTTATTAGGCTATTTGCCTTTTAAACTTTCGCAAAGTTAAGAAAACGATGCGAAAGTGATAAAGAGCGCCATTCTGACGAATGTCAGAATCCATCTTTTTAAGTCGCACTATCTACTCCATTGTTCACTTTACTATATTACTCAACTATCCTAGTAGATAAAATAAAGTAAATATAGATTAGTAGGGCATTACAAAAAAATAATATGTTTTAATTCTTAGAAAATACTATATTTATTAATAGAACCTTTTTACACCTCCCCTTCCCCTCCTTGTTAGGAGGGGAATAAGAACAGTTCTGTGTTTTAGCGTTCCCCTCCTAAAAAGGAGGGGAAGGGGAGGTGTATCTTTCCAGTCATACGAGCAACAAGTTGTTCGCATGACTTTACATAATGTATTAATTACTCATTTCTTTATCCCGATAGGGATTGAATATTTGTAACATACAAGCTACTTTTCTGTTGTTATCCCGATAGGGATTAAATAGTAATATTTTATATATAATCCCTAACGGGATAAGAACAGAAGCGGATTTCACTTGCTACAAATATTTAATCCCTATCGGGATATTTTAACTTTTCTTATATTTTGTCAGTCAAACACAATCGACGGTGAATGAACTCAAGCTACTTGGTAGCAATGACTTGTGAGATTCCTCACTACGTTACCAATGACATCTTTACGTTTTGTCTGTCATTCTGAGCGCAGCGAAGAATCTCAAACTATGTGGTATCAAAGACTTGTGAGATTCTTCGCTTCGCTTCAGAATGACAGAGGTAAAATTATGTCATCTCCATTTAAATAAAGCACTTGCTTTATCTGGGGGTTCAGAATGACAATAAAAAGATGGATTCTACAATGCGTCTGCATTACAAAGAAAAATTATCAATTAACAATTAATAATTAATAATTAATAATTAAAAATTAACAATTATTAAATTCCAACGAGCATCAGGCGTGTTTTGTTGCTTTTACCGGCACTGACAGTTAATATATATGCTCCGCCGGGTAAATCTGATACTGAAAAGTTAACTCTGGCACTCATATTGTAACTATCGTAATCAAAGTTTTCTGTGATATCCTTAACTTTTTCACCAACTGTATTATACATACTGATTTTACATTCATTGCTTACAGTTCTTTCAAGAAAAAATTCCAAAGTAACATTTTGAATAGCAGGGTTCGGATATAGTTTTCTAATATAAACATCTGGCAGATTATTTGCTTCTATTGCGGGTTTTTCTTCTACGGCTGTTATGCTGTCCGGGTTGAAAACATACATTCCGTAATCATAAGAACCAAATACACTAACTGCTGGTATCCAAATATTTCCGTATTTATCTGCTTCAATATCGTTTTTATGGCAATTATTATCTTCTGAGATACTGAACAGAGGTACCTGGTAGCAGGTCCAATTTCCTGCTGTATCTAATTTGTAAAGCGATTGAGTTTGATACCCAGTTATCCAGATATTATCAGAACTGTCAATGCACATATAGTAATAATCAAAATTTTTTGTTAAATATCTTTCTAATTTTTGCATATAGTCGAAAGACTCGAAATGCTCACCATCATATTTATATAGCATTATGTCGTTATTTAAAGCATAAACTGTATTTTTACTATCAACAACAATATTTTCAAAATATCCGTACCCATTTGGAAAATCCCAAATACTTATTTTATCAATAATTTGTTCGTTTTCAATAAAATACATCGTATCAATTAATGAAAATATTACTCTACCTGCTCTATCAAAAGCAAACTGATTTCTACTTTCTTTTAGTTGTTTAGGTTTTAAATCAGTAATTGTAATTAAAGCACTATCTTTAAATTTACATAAACTTATGTTAAAATAAGGATATATTTCGCTGTTGTGATTTTGTATAATTGACCAAAAATTATTATCTTTATCAACTTTGGAATTAAATATAACCT